>DASPUR010000147.1:0-10812 GCA_035622795.1 Methanoregula sp.
CGTCACCGCCACCGACACCGCCCCCCTCTGCGGCGCACACCTGAAAGCGGGGATCCGGCGGTACTTCGCCCGGCCGATGAATACGGAGTACCACAGCGAGGTGGGCCTCCGGATCCTCCTCGCGTTCGTGGCCCGGGAGACGGTAAAGTACGACCGGGGGATCGAGCCGCTCTTCTGCTTCGCCCGCGAACACTTCGTCCGGTTGCATCTCAGGCTATTTCGGGGGCCGAAGGCTGCGGACAGGACTCTGGACCAGATAGGGTTTGTCCGGCAGTGCCCGAAGTGCGCCTACCGCGACGAACAGCCGGGTATGCTTACCATCTCCGCGTGCTGCCCTTACTGCGGCCTCCCGCTCCAGCCCATAGGGCCGCTCTGGCTCGGCGCGATCCAGGACCCGGAGATCCTTGACCGGATGAATGCCGCGCTGGCAGGGACAGGGCACGGGTCGAAGAAGGAGCTTGCGAAGGTCCTCGATCTCTGCCGTTCCGAGCTGCCCACCTCGAGTTTCTACGACTATCACCGACTCTCAAAACAGCTCGGGTGCTCGCCTCCCGATATTTCCCTCGTACTTGAGCGGATCATCAGCGCCGGGTATCCGGCTACCCGCACCCATTTCTCCGGTTACGGTATCAGAACTACCGCCCCGCTCGATGTGATCCGGGACGCGGTCGGGTCCTGCCAGCCCGGGCCCTGAGGGATGCGCCAGAGGGCCTGGCCACGAAAGTTTTGGAACGGGACATGTCCACCCATACTTTTTTTTCTGGATCTCCCTTAATTACGGTCGGTGAACCCGGCATGAGGGAGATCATTGTCCTGACATTCGTTTCACTCGACGGGGTCATGCAGGCCCCGGGCGGCCCGGAGGAGGATCCTTCGGGAGGCTTCCGGTACGGCGGCTGGATGTTCCCGTACTCCGATACGTTCCTTGGAGAGGAGATGGGCCGGCAGATGAGCATGCCCTACGACCTGCTCCTCGGGAGGAAGACGTACGAGATCTTCTCGGCCTACTGGCCCCTTGTCGACCCGGCGAAGGAACCGCTTGCGGGCGGGCTCAACCGTGCCCATAAGTACGTGGTTTCCACAACGCTGGAAAAATCTCTCTGGGACAACTCCACTATCATCCGTAGCGATGCAGTCGCTGAGATCCATAGACTTAAGGAGGGGAACGGGCCGGTACTGCAGGTCCATGGAAGCGGAAAACTCGTCCAGACGCTCCTCAAGAACGACCTGGTCGACCAGCTCTGGCTGAAGATCTTCCCGCTCACCCTGGGGCCGGGCAAACGGCTGTTCGCCGAGGGGACGATCCCCGCGGCCTTCCGGCTCGAACGCTCCGGGGTGTCGCCGAACGGTGTGATCGTGGCATCGTACCGCCGGGAAGGCGCCGTCCGTACCGGCTCGTTCGCCGGATAAATTCCGGGCAGGCCCGGGCCTAGTGCTCGACAATAATCGACAGCAGGTCGCCGTCGATCAGCTTGTGGGTGAGCCCCACCCTCTGCCCGGGATGCTTTACCGACCTGCCCCAGATCCGGGCGTACCGGAACCGCTCCACAAAATCCCGGTGGAGCTTGGTGCAGACATCCTCCACGGTGCTCTTCCTGCGGACGATGAGAGGTTCTTCGAGATCCGCCTCTTCACCGGCGGGCTTGAGGTACACTCTCATGAACCCGAGGCTGTCGTAGATGGCATCCTTGAGTTCTTCGAGGTGATAGCCTGCCGAGGCCGATATCATGATCGGCGGGTTTCCGAACCGGCCTGCTATATCGTGCTCGATCTCGAGGTACCGCTCCTTGTCCACGAGGTCGACTTTATTGACGGCGATGAAGGCCGGGATATAGACCCGGTTGCCCTGCACGGCATCGATGAGATCGTCCTGCGTCGCGTTCCCGCGGATGAGGATATCGGCGTTCATCATCTTGCTCTCGGCAAGGATGGACCTCACTTCGTCGATATCGAGATCGAGCGTTCCGACCGCGTTCAGCCTCACGCCCCCGTGCGAGGACTTCTTGATGGTGATGTCGGGTTTCGGGACATTGATCCGGATCCCGGCATCGTGGAGTTCCTTGATGAGGACATCGAAATGCCGCTCGTTGAAGACATCCACCAGGATGATGATGATATCAGCCCCGCGTACGACGGCGATGACTTCCTTGCCCCTGCCCTTTCCCATCGCTGCACCGGCGATAAGCCCGGGGATATCGAGGATCTGGATTTTCGCTCCCTTGTGTTCGAGGGCCCCGGGAACGACCGTGAGGGTCGTAAACGCGTATGCGCCAACTGCGCTTTCGGTACCGGTCAGCTTGTTGAGGAGCGTGCTCTTACCCGTTGACGGGAAGCCGACGAGGACCGCGGTGGCGTCACCGGATTTCTTGACCTGGTAGCCCTCCCCGCCACCGCCGGCTTTCATTGCGCGGTTGACCGCCTCGTCGCGGAGACGGGCGATCTTTGCCTTGACCCTTCCGATGTGCTTTGACGTAGCCTTGTTGTACGGGGTTTTGGTGAGCTCGTCTTCGAGCTCTTTTATCTGTTCCTCAAGACTACTCATTCCTATATTAATCGCCGCACGGGCGAGATATAGTTGTTTGTAGCACGGGGATGCCGGTGGATCCGGCCCGGGAACAGATAAGAAAACCTCAAATTTGTCCTTCGACAAAGATAGTACCGGGAAAACCTGCCCTGCAGGGCACCCGGGCCGGACCGGGCCCGGACGCTGCCGGGACGAGAACCATCATGCAGTCCTTTCTTGAGATAACCGGGATCGTCTGGATCGTTTTCTGGCTCTTCTGGCTGGTATCTGCAGTCTGGACCGGCGGGAATGGGGGCAACCGCCAGTTGTTTGCCATCCGGGTGGGCCTGGTCTTCCTCATCATCGCATGGTTTGTCATCGTCCAGCCGGGCCGGGGCGGTGAAGGCGCCCTCTTCACACCCTTTGTTCCCGATACGCCGGTAACCGGGGCAGCCGGGGTCCTCATAACCATTGCCGGCCTCCTTTTCGCGGTCTGGGCACGGGTTCACCTCGGCAGGTACTGGAGCCCGGTCGCCGAGATCCAGGTGGATCACCAGCTCGTCCGGACCGGGCCGTACCGGTACGTCCGGAACCCGATCTATACCGGCATCCTCGCAGGGTTTGCCGGCACTGCCATCGTGATTGGGCTCTGGATCGCGGTTCTCGCATTCTTCGTGGGCTTCGGAGTCTTCCTCCTGAAGATCCGGTCCGAGGAGAAGCTGCTTCTCGAAAAGTTTGGCGACGATTACGTCCGGTACCGGCTGGAAGTGAAGTCGCTTATCCCGTGGATCATATGAAGGGCGGTTAAGGAAACGCGGCAACTTCACGGCGATCAGCCCGGGGCGTCCCGTCCCGATCCGGCCGCGAAACGCCCGACGCAATCGGGGGATTCCTGCAAGGGCCCCGGGAAACCTTTTTTCCCGCGGAGATGATAGGTACCCGGTATACTGCCGGCACTGGCCGGCGGATGGTGCACGGAGTTTGCCGGTATTCCTCTGGATCATCGTGGGCATGTGGGCCGTCTTCATGGGCTGGCTCTTCATTCCGTCCCTCCTCCGCGGAGGCCCGAAACCGCAGAAGGTCTCCCAAACCTACGTCCGCCGCTCGTTCCTCGTCTTTGCCATCGTCATCGTAGTTTTCATTGTTGCCGGCCAGATCGACCCTGAGATCTTCCTCGTCCGGTTCCTCCCCGACAACGGGCTCACCGGGATTGCAGCCGTCGTCCTCACGCTTTCCGGGCTCTGCTTCTCGGCCTACGCACGCATCCATCTCGGGAGGAACTGGAGCAGCATGGTGATGATCCAGGAAGGGCACCGGCTCATCCGGACCGGCCCTTACCGCTATGTCCGTAATCCTATGTACACCGGCCTGTTCACCGCGTATACCGGTGTCGTTGTCGCGCTCGGTATTGTTGCTGCCCTTGCCGCATTCGTGATCATCACCGGTGCCATCTGGATAAAAATCAAAGCCGAGGAGGAGCTGCTGGAGGAGCAGTTCGGGGAGGAGTACGAGCAGTACCGGAGTGATGTCCCGGCGAGGATTATTCCGGGAATCGTGTGAATGGACGCTCTTCGCTTCCGGATCCGGACCCGTTTTATCGTCCGTCTCTCCCGTCTGATCACCGGGAAAAGTGTAAAAAACTATAAGTAACCACATCGCCCATTTTAGTGGGCAATTGCTGCTATAGTGTAGTCCGGCCAATCATGCGAGCCTCTCACGCTCGCGACTGGGGTTCGAATCCCCATAGCAGCACTGTTCTTTTCGGGATCTGTCCTTCCGTCCATTGCCACCCCCTTTAAAACGCGTTAGTTTATTTCCCGGAAAAATCCATTTCAGGTATTGTGATTCCCGTTCACCGGAATACTCCCTGCACCGTTCCCCTGGCGCTCCTCATCCTGCTCATACTGGTTCCCGCGGTAACGGCCGGTACGGCTGCGGGCGTGCCGGCGGCGACGAACTCAACGACGCCGAAAATGGAAGTCGGCGTGTTTGTCAACTCCATCGACAACCTCGATTTTGTCAAGGGGAGTTACTCGATGGACTTCTACCTCCATTTCCGGTGGACCGACCCCTCCATCGACGGCCCTCACTTCGAGATCATGAACGGCCAGCCGTCTTCTGAGTACCATTCCATCGAGAAATTGTCGGAGAGCAAATCCGGGCCGGTAAAGGAGGAATGGTACCGGGTGAGGGCCGACTTCATGATCACGCCCAATATCCGTGACTTTCCGTTCGAATCCGGGATCACGCCGATCGAGATCGAGGACGCGGATTACAACAGCTCGGAACTCGAGTACGTCCCCCTCACCGGTGAGAGCGGGATAGACAGCAGCTTCACCATTCCCGGCTGGAAGATCGGTACCCCGGTCTTTACCGTGGACCCCCACAAGTACCCATGGGGCGAATCATACTCCCGTCTCTCGTTCGATGTCCCCATCACGAAAAATGCGACCGACTCCCTCCTCCAGACGATCATTCCCCCGCTCATTTTCTGTATCATCGCGGGGCTCTCGTTCTTCATCCACGTCCAGCACAACGAGATGGTCACGCTCCGGTTCATCCTCGTGACCAACATGTTCATCTCCGCCGTGATGTACCACTTCAGCCAGCTGACCCAGCTCCCGGGCCTCGGGGTGCTCAAGCTTTTCGACAAGTTCATGATCGCTGTGTACCTGTTCCTTGCCATCACCATCATCGTCACGTCGCTCTGCTACATGGCGCAGCACCAGTGGGACAGGCCGGATCTCGTGCAGCGGATCAACCGGCTCGGAGCGGCGGCCTCCATCCTGCTGCCGGTCCTCACTTTCTGCCTGTTCGCGACATTCCTGTAAAATCGGGCGTACATTCAGGGGCCGGTAATTTTTCTGGCAAGGAATCTCGTCGTGTACAGCGGGACCTTCCCGCTCCCGTACTGCACGAGGTGCCCTTTCATCGCATTGACGAGCGTCCTCCGGTCGGATCCCGGTGGGATATCCAGGCGGGCATCAAGGCCGTAGACATTGAAATAGTAGGTATGGCCCTCGTCCGCGGTATGGAACGGGCCCCGGTAACCTATGGTCCCGAAATCGTTTGTTCCCTGAAACGCATGGAACGGGGAAGACAGAACGGATATCGGGGGAATTCCCTCCGGTATGATCTCCCGTGCCCTGATATTCCAGATCAGCCAGCAGGTGACAATTTCCGAGGGGCCGAAAATGTCTTCAAGGATAATGGCGAGGTACTCCGAGCGTATGCGGCCGATACGGATGCGGGGCGAGATATCGTCGCTGGCAAGGGCGTTGTTGAAATGGTAGGGAGCATTCTGGAAGTCAATGTCGACGAGAAGATTTTCCATCCGGTCATCGCCGGCGCTAACATGATTTTCATACCATATAAACATTGAGGCGGCATGCCTTTGCCGGGAACGGGAACGTGTCTTTTATTAAAAAAACGGAAGAATTCCCGGTTTACCGCATCGCCATCAGCTGTTTCGGTGTAAGGAGCCACTGGAGCTCGCCTTCGGGTCTCCGGTCGAAGCAGTAGTTCCGGATCTTTGCGACTCCGCCCTTGGTAAGAATGATGGAGGCATTGTCATGCCCGGTAACGATCCTGCTGATGAGCGACGAGAGCATCGGTTCATGGCCACAGATCAGGACAGCCTCACCGGCGCCGTACTGGGCGGCCCGGTAGCAGACCGAGTCCATATCCCCTCCGGGCGCAAGCTCGTCCCAGGTCTCGACACGATCCTCCATCCCGAGTACCCGGGCGACAATCTCCGCAGTGCCTGCAGCCCGGGGGAGCGGGCTGGTCGCTATGGCGTCGATCCGGAACTTCCCCGCCCGCATCGCCCGGGCTATTCCCCGGATTTCCTTCTTCCCTGCACCCGTGAGGGTCCGGCCGCTGTCCCCGGGATCACCGGTCGAAGGGCCTGCCCTGCCATGCCTGAGCATATAGAGATCCATTCAGCACACCTCCGTTTCGTTTCCGCCGGATTGCCTTCCGGGATAATCAAGGTTTCCCGGGCATGGACGGCCCGCGGCGACGGCGGTCATATCGTGAGGAAACCACCGGGCGCGAGGCTCGTCGCGAGCATAACCATATTGATCTCGCGGTGTTCGACCCAGGTTGCGGCGGCCCGGCTCCGTTCGTCGAGCCAGAACTCCATGATCATTTGCCTGAGGGGATCGTATGCTGCGAGCGCCCTGACCCGGGCACGGAGCTGGCTGTCGCCCCCATACATAACCGGGCCGTGCCCGATAAGGCTGTTCAGGTGTGTCACGCCGGCAAGACCGATAGCAAGGCCGAGTTCCCGGAACGCAAGGCGGTGCTCGGGAGGCATTCTTACAGTATCGCCGGTCGCAAAGGCCCGGACACCGGGAGCAGCCGCGTTGAGAATGGACCCGGCGAGTCCGGTATGCCCGCCGGTGCGTGCCATGAGCTGTGCTGCCCGGAACGCATCGGCAAGGAGACCCCCAAGCCCGAGGGGGTCATCGGTTGCGAGGCCCGAACTCCGGCAGATTGCGGCCATCAGTGCAATTTCGCTGCCGAGGTACTGCCGGTGCGCCTGACCGAAATCCTCCTCCGCGGTCACCTGGAGCTCCGAATAGGTTAAAAACCCGTCCAGCGGATCGTGCTGGCCCATCGAGGGGACGAGCGGGCGGGAGAGATCGATGGACATTTTCCAGCACATCCGCGGCCGCCCCCCGGACGGGGGGACAAAGGTGAATGCGGTATGCGCTGCCTGCGCCAGTTCGATCGCCCACTGGTTGTATTTTTGTTCCTTCGTGACCCGGCTCATGCGGTTGAGGGCATGCATCCACTTGGTAAGGTAATGGAAGTACTGGCCGTCCTGGTCCCATTCAAGCCGGTCATCGTACGGGTCATCCGGTTTCCGCTCTCCGAGCGGTTTTCCTATCCGGAGGCCCCCCCGGGTCGGGTGGAGTTCCCCCTCGCTTTCGGAAAGTCCGCTGATCCAGCCCTTCCGGTAATCGTCGCTGCGGTGCCTGCCGAGCGTATGGTGCACCTGCCAGACGAGCCTTTCCGCGAGATCGCGCCAGTGGGTGTCGCCGGTCCTGTGAGAAAGTTCGAGGAAATTGCAGACCGCGAAGGCATCGGTCCAGAGGTAGCGTCTCGGGGGGTCCGATCCGGGTTCGAGCCCGGTGATGCGGGCAAAGTCGCGCATTATCTCCGCCACGTGTACTGTAACTGCCGCTTCGTCCATGGTTCTCTACAGCCTGCAAATGGAGGACTGATTATAAAAATAATTGCCTTATTTTCGTCCCGGACCGGCCGGGTGAAACGAACAACGGGATTGAAATTTTTCAATGGATTTGTAATATATCCCTGAAGATTTCACGTTGGTTAAAGGAGACCTCTGTTTCTGCCGACAAAAACCGTGCTCCCGCACCGGAAATTCCGGTCCGGGAAATGCGGTACCACCGGCGAAGGGGTTTGGTTCGCACATGACCAGCAATACGACCCGTCTCATCAATCCGCATACCGGCGAGATGCAGTGCAAGATCTGCGGGATAACCTTTTATTCGGCGGAGAAACCGCTCATCGGCGAGGCCTATTACGAGACCGAACACACCTGCCCGAACGGATGCCACATCCATCCCGGTGAATGACCAGTATGTTCCGGAACGGCCGGTAGCAGCAACCGCACTGTTCCGGCCCTCTTTTCGGCACCGGATGCCCCGGGCTGTCCGTAACAAATCCCAGCGGGCGGGACATGACCGGTGAATCGATCCTGATCATCGAGGATGACGGGATCGTCGCCTTCCACCTCCAGGAGATGCTTAAGAGAGCCGGGTATTGCGTGGAAGACCCGGTTGCATCGGAAAAAGATGCTCTTGACCGGCTCGCCAGGCTCCCCCCTCCCGATATCGTGCTCGTCAATGCCGGGGAACCAGCCTTGTCCCCGCACGCTGATGCAGTCCGCACATTCTGTTCGGACCGCAACATCCCCGTCCTTGTCCTGACACCATTTGAGGGCGCCTGCGGCGCCCGGATGGCAAGCGCGGGGGGGCTTGAGACCTTCCTTGCCAAGCCGTTCCGGGATACGGAACTCCTCCCGGCCGTTGAAAAAGCCCTCCGCTCCCGGGACCCTGCCGCATGACCGGATTTTTTTTACCTGACCGGGCCCAGGACCGTGTCGTTACCCTGTAGTTCTCCAACTCAGGGAGAAGCGTAGATCGGCTGATAGAAAAAAAGGGATTTATCTCCGCCGGGCCGCACATGCCACCGCTACCATCCCGGCGATCACCGCAGCGAGGAGCGGGAGTTCCGTGGGAACGGGAGAGCCCGCCGCCTTGCCGCTGACCGTGATGTACGATTCTTTCACCGAAGGTCTGCTCCCGCCGGCGTACTTCACGGTGAGCGTCACCGTATAGGTCCCCGGCAGGGAATAGGTATACGTGGGCTCCTGCTCGGTGCTGGTGCCGCCGTCGCCGAAGTCCCAGTACCATGATTCCGGCGATCCCGGAGTGGTGGCGGTGAACCGGACGGCAAGCGGTGCCGGGCCCGATGTCGGCGTGCCTTCAAAGGAGATCTCCGGTATCGGCGGAGCGGTCGTCGATGTCGCGACCGGGGCAACATACACCGGCTCCTGCACTGCCGTCGCCGTTGCCCCGCTCACCGCAATGGTATCGGACTGGGTCGACTGGTTCTCCCCGGCACCGTTGGTTGCCTGGAGGGAGACTGCGAAATTGCCGGTGTTTTCGTACGTGTGCGAAGGGTTCTCCACCGTGCTGGTGCTGCCGTCGCCAAAGTCCCAGAGCCACGATGTCGGGGTATTCGTGGAGGTATCGGTGAACTGGACCGTGAGCGGCGCCGGGCCCGAGAGCATGGATTCCTGGAACGAGGCCACCGGTGCGCCTGAACTCCCGGCGGTCACCGTAATGAGGTTATCCTGGACGGTGGTGTTGCTTCCTCCGGCATTGCTTGCCATCATGGTGACCGTATAGGTCCCGGCGGTGTCATAGGTATACACCGGATCCGCGGAGGAATCATTGGTCCCCCCGTCCCCGAACTCCCATTCCCATGAAGTCGGGGTGTTCGTCGAGCTGTCCGTGAACTGGACCGTGAGCGGCGCCGGGCCCGAGAGCGTGGACTCCTGGAATGAGGCGACCGGCGCTGTCGAGCTTCCGGAACCCGTGACGGTGATATAATTGGTGAGCGTATCGGTGTTGCTCCCCGCGGAGTTCGTCGCGGTCAGCGATACCGTGTACGTCCCTGCTGCAGCGTAGGTGTATGAGGGGTTTTCGAGCGTGCTGCTGCCGGTCCCGTCACCGAAATTCCAAGTCCACGAAGTTGCGTCGTCCGAAGCATCGGTGAACTGGACGGTGAGCGGCGGCGCACCGGACGTCGGGGATGCGCTGAAACCGGCAACAGGAACCGGGGGTGCGGTTGTCTGGGTCGTGGCCGGAGTCGCGGTTGTCGCTACCGTCGTAGGCGCCGTTGTCGGGACGGTTGTCGCAGTCGTTGTTGGTACGGTTGTCGCTACCGTCGTCGCCACGGTCGTGGTCGCAGTTGTCGCTGTCGTTGTCGGGACCGTTGTCGGCGTCGTGGTCGGCACTGTTGTAGCTACGGTAGTCGGTACGGTGGTGGGGGTGGTTGTTGGTATGGTCGTTGGAGCGGTAGTCGGCTGGGTGGTATTAACCGCAGCTGCCGGGAAGACAAGAACGACCGCGAAGACGAATGCTGCCAGAAGAAAGAAAAAGGGGATTTTTTGTATGCCGGCAAAAGAGGGCGCCATAACTACGGGGACTGCGTCTCAGCCGGGCTGGTCATGGTGTTGGTCATGGTGTGTCTCCCGAACCCGCCCGCAGGAAAGCCCAGGGCATCCATCAGCTGCTGCTGGGTGATCCCGAGCTGCTGTGCCGCTGCTGAAAGGTTCGGACGCCCGCTCGTGACATTCGCGGTGCTGGTCAGGGCTTCCTTGAGATCCGTTTCGGATATGCCAAGGTTGCCGGCTGCGGCCGAAAGCAGCGTGTCATTGGTCATGAAACTCTGCCCGTGCGAGTAGTTTCCGCCGGTCCCGCCGCCATAATGGCCATGGGTGTTCCCGTATGCGTTACTGCCTCCGCTGTTGCTGGTGTCGCCTGACGGAGGCGTGGTTGTTCCGCCTGCGGACGACTGGTCACCGGAAGCTGCCGGTGCAGAGCTGCCGGCATCCTGGGTACAGCCCGCTGCGAAGATCCCCACAAGGAAGATCGCCAGGGCTGCGAATGCGATGATGCTTTTCTTATTCATGGTCTAACCTTCTGCCCTTAAAGAAAATGATAAAAATCAGCGGGGAGGAACCCTGCGCCTTTTGGTTACGCACCCTG
>DASPUR010000148.1:0-4006 GCA_035622795.1 Methanoregula sp.
CTTCCGCCAGCCAGACCGGGACGTTCTCCCCGGTTTTCACGGTAAGCGACGGATCCCTGAACGCGAGCACAACCGCGACCATCACGGTGACTGCCGGGACAACCACAACGAACCATGCCCCCGTCATCACCGCGATCCCGGCAAAGTCGGTTACAGCCGGCACCGCCCTGAGTTTTGTGGTCACTGCAACCGATCCGGATGGTAACACGCTGACGTACTCCGCAAGCAGCCTCCCCTCCGGTGCAAGCTTCAGCACTACCACGCACACGTTCACATGGACGCCTTCCGCCAGCCAGACCGGGACGTTCTCCCCGGTCTTCACGGTGAGCGACGGGTCCCTGAGCGCAAGCACGACCGCGACCATCGTTGTCGCGGGTGCGTCCCAGGTACAGCCACCGGTCATTACGCCAATACCTTCCCAGCAGGTAAACCCCGGGAACCAGCTGACACTCAATGTCCAGGCCTCCAGCCCCGGGGGAAAGAGCCTGACCTACAGCGCCGCCAATATCCCCTCCCGTGCGGTCTTCCGGCCGGCCACCCACGACTTCCTCTGGGTGCCGGCGGCAAACCAGGCAGGTTCCTATAAGGTCACCTTTATGGTGAGCGACGGCACGAAGAGCTCGAGCGTCACGGTAACGATGGTCGTGGCCGGCAGTTCCCCGCAATCCGGCTGGCACCGGTAAATTCGGAGTTCGGCCCGGGCGTCCCGTCCCGGGAAGATCAATCTTTTTTTTAACTGTTCCCGCTGCCATCCTGAAGCGATCTTCATAAAAGATGAAATCCAGATTATCCTCCATGACCGGAAGATCCAGCATCCTTTACCAGCTCGCCCTGATCAAGCAGCGGTACACCCGGGGAACGTCGTGGACCCAGATCCTGCTCAGTTTCGGGATCATCACCGCCAATGCAAAGCTCTTCGAGGACTTTTTCTCGATCCACCTCGGCCTCACCCTTCCCCTCGTCATCGCGATCGCGATCCCCTGTTACGTGATCGTCTGCTATGTCATCGGGCATATCGATGAGACCACCGGGTTCTGGCAGGCGGAAAACGATCTCGGGTACCGGGTCACGCCGATGTCGCAGGAACTCCTCGATACCGTGCGGGAGATCCGGCAGAAGCTGGGATAAGGCCGGCGCTAAAAGGAAGCCGGGACGGGTCCCGGTGACAAAGGGTCAGTTCACCGGCCAAAAAAATGATAACCTTTTTTTACGGTCACCCATGATTAATGATGTAGAATCAGGGTTTTTCATGGCAGACACTTTTGACGTCAGGCTTACGGAAAAGTACTATATGCCCGATCCCTCGTACAAAGAGAACAGCTGGGTCGGCGACTACCAGAAAGCGTACGACAACTTCCTCCGGGATCCCGAGGGGTTCTGGGACCGGGTCGCCCGCGAGCTTCACTGGTTCTCCCCGTACAACAAGGTCCGGGAATGGAACTTTCCCTACGCACAATGGTTCACCGGCGGAAAAACCAACGTAACCTACAACTGCCTCGACCGGCATGTCCAGAACGCCCGGCGGAACAAGGTCGCCCTCATCTGGAAGGGCGAGGACGACAGCGAGCGGATCTATACCTACCGGCAGCTGTACCGGGAAGTCATGCGGGTCGCAAACGGGCTGAAGAAACTGGGAGTTGCAAAGGGGGACCGGGTCTGCATCTACATGCCGATCGTCCCCGAGCAGATCATCTCCATGCTCGCCTGTGCACGGATCGGTGCGGTCCACAGCGTCGTATTCGGCGGTTTCGGGGCCGCGGCGCTCAACAGCAGGATCACCGGCGCCGGGGCAAAGGTTGTCATAACTGCCGATGTCACGTTCCGCCGCGGAAAGTCGATCCCCCTCAAGCACATCATCGAGGAAGCGATCATCAATGCCCCCACCGTCGAGCATGTGGTGGTCCTCAGGCGCGAGCTCCAGCAGCCCGTCGAGATCCACCGCGAGATGGAGATCGACTTCTACGAGATGATCAAAGACGTGAAGCCCGAGTGCGAGCCCGAAGTGATGGATGCGGAAGACCCGCTCTTCATCCTGTACACCAGCGGATCGACCGGCGCGCCGAAGGGCATCGTCCATACCTGCGGCGGCTACATGGTGGGGACGTACTATACCACAAAACACGTGTTCGACATCAAGGAGAACGACGTGTACTGGTGCACCGCCGACCCCGTTTGGATCACCGGGCACTCGTACGTGGTGTACGGCCCGCTTGCGATGGGGGCCACAATCGTCGTAACGGAAGGGACGCCGGACTTCCCGGACCCGTCCGTGTGGTGGAGGATCGTGGAAGACCTCGGCGTCAGCATCCTGTACACCGCCCCGACCGCCATCCGGATGTTCATGAAACTCGGCGAGAAATGGCCTGACCGGTGCAACCTGAGTTCCCTGCGGATCCTCGGCTCTGTCGGCGAGCCCCTCAACCCGGAAGCATTCGAGTGGTTCTACCGGGTCATCGGAAAGGAACGGTGCCCGGTCGTTGATACGTGGTGGCAGACCGAGACCGGGATGCACATGATCACGACCATGGTCGGGGAGCCGATGGCGCCGGGATTTGCCGGCAAACCCATACCGGGTGTCGTTGCGGATGTCGTCGACAAGGAAGGGAAACCGGTTCCCCCGGGGACCGGCGGTTTCCTCGTTGTCCGTGAACCCTGGCCATCGATGCTCCGGGCGGTTTACCACGATGACGACCGGTACAAAAAATACTGGAGCACCATTCCCGGCTGCTACGCGGTGGGAGACCTCGCGGTGAAGAACAAGGACGGCTATATCATGGTGCTCGGCCGGGCGGACGACCTGATCGTGGTGGCCGGGCATAACATCGGCACCGCCGAGGTCGAGAGTGCCCTGGTGGCCCACAAGGCAGTCGCCGAGGCCGCGGTCATCGGCAAGCCGGACGAAGTGAAAGGCAACGTGATCAAGGCGTTCGTCATCCTCAGGGTCGGCCACACCGCAAGCGAGAAGCTGAAAAACGAGCTCCTCTATCACGTGCGGATCACGCTGGGCCCGATCGCCATGCCTTCCGAGATCGAATTCGTCACCTCTCTCCCCAAGACCCGGAGCGGGAAGATCATGCGCCGGGTGCTCAAGGCAAAAGAGCAGGGGATCGATCCCGGCGACATCTCGACGCTGGAAGAATGACCCGGATTGGATAACCCGGGAAAGGCCGAGCAGAAAAGATCATACCCAACTTTTTAAATACTGTTTTGTGGCATTTATAAATATGAAGGTCAGACCGGAAGATTCCCTCAAGATCGAAAACATCGTGGCATCTGCAAAGGTGACCGATTACCTGGATCTGCCAGCGCTCTCATCCAAGATCAAGGACGCGGAATACAACAAGAAGCGGTTCCCCGGCGTGGTGCTCCGGATGCAGGACCCCAAGATCGCCGCCCTTGTCTTCGGCTCCGGTAAAGTCGTGCTGACCGGTGCAAAGAGCATCGATTCCCTGAGCAAGGGGCTCAATATCCTCGGAAACAAGCTCCGGGAACTGGGTATCGATATCCCCAAGAAACTCGAGTACAAGATCCAGAATATCGTCACCTCCGCGGACCTCGCAACCCCCATCAACCTCAACAAGATCGCAGTGGGTTTCAACCTCGACCGGATCGAGTACGAACCCGAACAGTTCCCGGGGCTTGTCTACCGGCTCGAGAACCCGAAGGTCGTCGTCCTCCTCTTTGGCTCCGGCAAACTGATCATCACGGGGGGAAAAGAGCCGGAAGATGCCAAGAAGGCGGTCGTCAAGATCCTCTCTGACCTGCGCAGCCTCGGCCTCATCTGATTTTTTTTAAAAGAAATCTCGCACCATTAACACCGTTGCCGGACGATCATATACAGGTTAACTTTTTTCTTCATGCTAACCATTGGCATACCATAGTATATATATGAATCAAAAGATATATCATAAAGTAAGGTCTCTTACAAATAATCTGGATGTGATGGTATGAGAACCGAGAACGTGATGTACTTTACTGAGAAGGAGGAGGAGTTTGCAAACCTCCT
>DASPUR010000149.1:0-4474 GCA_035622795.1 Methanoregula sp.
GCCGGCCGGAGATGTGCCGGATTATCCGGTCGGAAACGGGGAGCGGGGAGAAGCCGGCATCGTTAATTGAATATTCGTGCTCAGTGCCGATCATGATAAACCCCCCGGGGGGCGGCAGACCTCGCCGACCTTGTCGGTCTCCGGTTCCGGAATGGCGGATATCACCCTGAGCTCGTCTTCAGGAAGAGCTGCCACCAGATCCGATATGTTCGTGACGGCCTTTGCATACTGGCTGGAATACGTCAGAGGATCCTCTTTGATGAATGTGACGAGCGGGCAGATGGTCTCGCGCTTGAGGAAGATCTCGATGGTACTGTCGGTGACGCTGAAGGTGAACGGGCCTGCCCGGCAGGTCTCCGGTTTGACCTCATGGATCGTGCACCGCCCGTTTTCCATCATCGCACACAGGCCGTTGTCTCTCAGCCGAATCCTGCGGTACCCGTTCTGTTCGAATTTTTCGGCACAGGGGCCCCGGGAGAGGATTGCCCGTATCCGGTCCGTGCTGAGCGGCGGGCAGGCATCCCTGCAACAGGCCCCCCCGCATGCATGGCAGATGGCCTCGGCACGTTCGGTCCAGTCACGGGTCATGGGGATCACGCCGGAAGGAGGTGGCGCACGATCTGCGCGAAGACCCCGGGGTAGCAGTCGTCCTCGCCACTTTCGATCGACGGGTTATCGTTCACTTCGATAACATATGCCCCGTCTTTCGTGTTTTTGATATCAACGCCGTACAGCCCCTTTCCGACAGCATCCGCAGCGGCAATACCGATATCGATTACTTCGGGGGGGACCTGCCCGCGGGGTACGCTCTCGACCCCGCAGTAAACGAGATGGCCGTTCACCGAGGCCTGGATCTTGAAGGTCTCGGAAGGGATCGTGTACTTGCAGGCATACAGCAGCTGGCCGTTGAGGACCCCGATACGCCAGTCGTACATGCTCTCGATGAACTGCTGGACGACGATCCAGTCGGAGAGCCTGATAAACCTCCGGGCTACCCGGAAAAAATCTGCGATGGTGTTCACCTTCTCGACCCTGAGGGAGAAGGAAGTGGACGGTTCTTTTACGATGAGCGGTGTTCCGAGTTCATCGAAGAGCCGGGTCACGCGCTCGACCGACAGTTCGTCCCGGGAAATGAATTCGGTCAGGGGGAGCGCGATATTCTTCCGGATGAGGTGGGAGTACATGTTGATCTTGTCCGAACATACCTGGATCGAACGGGGATCATCGACGACCGGGATGCGGTGGAACTCGGCCATCTTCGCAGCGACATAGGTCACGTTCATAGGATCGGTACGGGCCCGGATAAAGAGCGCATCCATCTTCTGGATCTTGTGGATATCGACCGGGAAAATAAAATCGACACTATGCCCAAGGGATTCGGCAGTATCGCGGCACCGGATCAGTGCATTGAGCTGCTCGGAGTTGGAAAGTGTCTTCCGGTCGACAAAGATCCCGAGCCTGCTCATAAGTGCTCCTGCCCGACGATCCGTGAGACAAGATCCGCTCGTTCTGTTTCTGAGAGTTCCGCGTACCGTGCGGGGGCAAGGGACGAGAGCGCATACCCCCGGCTGTCACGGACAACAATCATCCGGACGAGGGGGATCGCGAAGAGTTCGTAGATCCTGGCCGCAATCGGACTGACCGCGCCGCAGGTACCGGATGTCTCTCCGAAGACAGCGGTGCAGGAATGGATGGTTGCTTCCTCGCTTATTTTCTGGTAGCAGAAAGGATACTTTCCCTTGTTGGTCACGTGTTTTATGATATCTTTTGCTTCGCC
Source organism: Methanoregula sp. (assembly GCA_035622795.1). Taxonomy (GTDB): domain Archaea; phylum Halobacteriota; class Methanomicrobia; order Methanomicrobiales; family Methanospirillaceae; genus Methanoregula. Next base: position 1,778 of record DASPUR010000149.1, read on the forward strand.
GGTGTTCCGCGCAATGAAGAAATCGGAACTGGTTGCAAAATAATTGAGGCCATAGATTATCGCCGGCAGCGGGACGTATGCCTGGGAAATCTCCCACGGGCAGACCGGGATGCCGGCAATCCGTGCCTGTTCAAGGCAGAGCGGAACGACATAGGCATCAAGGACGGCGCTGCTGCTCGGCCTGACCAGCCGCCCCTCAAGCTCGTACCGGAGGATCTCGTAGTACGACCGGCTTTTGTACGAGTAATCCTCGCTGACGACATGGAGAACTCCATTGCGAACGATTACGAAAAGTGCATCCTTAACGAGCTGGGGATCACGTTTCCCGGCAAGCCGGCTGAACTGACGGTGCCCGGACCCTGGCTGGCAGGGCCCGTCCCGCACATTAATTTCGGGAAACGGGGTTGGAGACGAAGGATGCACTCCTGTTGAAGGCTGGCTCTGCCGGGGGCTCTCCTGCCCGGCCGTGCCGGTTGTCCGGTTGCTCATCCCGGCATCAGCCCTGAAATACTGACGCTGTGGTTCACCGGCCGGCACAAAAATATTCCCGGAGGGGTCAGGGCACAGATGCGCCGGCCGACCTTGCGGACCGATGTACGGTAAATACTTGTCCGGAACGGGAACCTGTTCCCTGTGCCAAATGCCCGGGTCATAAAAAAGGAGAAGAACCCCCTATGGTCTTCTTCATCGTCAGCATCGCTGCTCGTACTATCGTCCATATCCACCACGGATCCACACGGATCACGGGATCTTGGATAGCTATAATGCATCGATCGATATAGGTTTTCCTCAGGAAATAAAACGAAGTCCAGATCCGGTTTTTAAAAACGGGAAAAGGTGCGGCAGGATCCGTAAAGGAAAGAGGGCTTGGGTCAGAGTACCGGGTAACCTGTTTTCCTGTCCAACAGGCATAAAATTCATCCCTGCATATATCTATCAGGAATACAATGCACATTCCTTCGCCAGAAGAGATAAGGACTCGCCGTGAGGCGCTCGGTATGAAACAGACAGAACTGGCTAAACGTGCCGGGATCAGCCAGTCTATGGTCGCGCGGATCGAAGCCGGGAACGTCGACCCCCGGGTGAGTACCCTTGGCAAAATCCTCGCGGTTCTCAACAGCGCAGGAACAAAGCGGGTCAGGGCGTCCCAGATCATGCACGCTCCGGTCCTTTCGGTCCAGCCGCGGGATACGATCGCCCGTGCGGTCGACATCATCGAGAAGAATAATATTTCTCAGCTGCCGGTCATCGACCAGGGAGTGCCGGTGGGATGTATTTCCGAGACCGTTATCGTAAAAGCCATCGAGCAGCAGCGCCTCCATAAGACCCATGCCGCAACCGTCCATGACTTCATGGAACCCGGCTTCCCGACGGTCCCCCCTGATATGGACGTGGAGACAGTCATCAATATCCTACAGCAGAACCACGGCGTCCTTGTTGTGGAAGGGCGTAAGGTTCTTGGTGTGATCACCAAGCATGACCTTATCTCGCTCATTGCCTGACAAAAGAGAAAACCAGAATTTCCGTTTGTCTTTTTCATATCCCTTCGTATCTGGATGCTCACGGGTCCCGCAGATCTTTTACTGGAAAAATATTTATAGGGTTATGTGTGGAAACCGGATTGTGGAAGGTCCACAGGAGGAACTCCAATCGCAGAAGCGTCTGGTGAAATCAGCAATATGACCGTGATAGGAACAGGTGTCGTCCTTTTCCTTGTAATCATCGGGATTTGGTACATTTTTATCAAATAATGAGGCGCGTTTTCCGGGAAAGTCCACCCTTTTCAGAGCCGGGACACCAGATCGCGGAGCACAGCGCCCGGCTCCTTGGATTTCACCACGCTTGAAGCGAGGAGTACCCCATCAGTTCCGAGGTCGACTGCTATCCTCACGCACTCCCCCGACTGGATCCCTGCCCCGGTCAGGACTTTTACCGAAGAATTCACCGAGCGGACCGCGGCCACGGATCTTCTGATGATCTCGGGATTCGCCTTGGATACCGAGACGCCGCTGCCAATAAGTTCCGGCGGTTCGATAGCCACGTATGCGGGTCCGAGTGCTGCTGCGGCAGCACTGGTCTTCTCATTGTTGGTACAGACAACGGCGCTGAGTTCCCGGGACTGAAGCGCCTGCACGGAACTTTCTATCTCGGCCAGGGTCAGCCTCCGTTCAGCATGGTTCACCAGGGAACCGGTGGCACCCGCAAGCTTCAGGGCTTCCGCGGTGATCTGGCCTGTATGGGCGCCCGGTTCTGATCCATCGACATGCTGCGCATAGACCGGAACTGCAAAGTGGTGGCTGAGAGGGTGAAGGTCGATATAGGATGGGGCGATCCCGATGGTCGTTCCGGTCTCATGTGCCACGATCTGGGCGGCATTCGCAATCAGGTGGGCCCGGTTGCCCATCCCTTCTTTATAGCTCTTCAAGTTAACGAGGATTAACGGGGATGACATAACAGTACCTCTCACGCATTTCTCTGGTGATAATACCACCATGGGGTTTTTGTGTGCTATGAATGTTGTCCTTTTTGCCGACGCTACGGGTTCCCTATTCAGCAAGGCCACGGAGAAAATGGGCGGTGGTGATCCCGCCAAGCGATATCGCCCTTGCTTCATCCTTCAGAACCGCGAGGCGGGGTCCCGTTTCCGCGTCTGCCCGACCGGCAGTTCCGATCGCATCCCGGTAAATACGGGTAATC
>DASPUR010000150.1:0-3316 GCA_035622795.1 Methanoregula sp.
CGGGACAGCTGAAACGTTCTTCATTACGGGACACCGGAACAAAAAGGCCCGGTCCTATATTTTTTCTTCAGTTTTCAGGGAAGCAGATGTCCGAGGCGGGAGAGCACCTCAGCTGTTTCCAGACCCTCAATCCGTATGCGTTTCTGGGCCGAGGTCTGGCCCGAGACGATGCTGACCGAGGATGCCGGCACACCGAGTGCAGCGGCAATGAGGCGGACGACTGCCTTGTTCGCCCGGCCCTCCGCAGCCGGTGCCGTTACCCTGCAGCCTATCGCTTTCCTCCATTCGTTGTATCCGGCAGGAAAAGCGTCTGACTTTGCGCCCGCTGAAACTTCGATTGCAATGACGGTGCCGGTACGGTCACCGGAAAGGGCATCAGCAAACGCCGGCATTTCATGCTCCACGATCAAAGAAGAATGTCGCCCGGCATTAACGCACGCGGATCACCAGTGGCATGCTGCCGTCCTTCACCGGTGTTTTAACCCTGCCGGGCGATGCCTGTCGCGCATCCGGGTTGTCCCTTGGATCACTTCAGGACACGTGTCAATCGATCACCCGGGGACCTATGGATGCGCATATATCGGCACCATTTCCCATCTGTGGCCGGGATATTTAGTCCTTAGGGATCGGGAGCGCGCTGCCTGACCCGAGCCTCCCCGCCGGGCGGAGCCTCACCGGGGGCAGAACCCCCTGCCTGCAAACCACACCGGACTGCCCCGGGAGAACTCCCCGTCCCGGAACACGATCTCCCCTCCCATAACGACCAGCCCCGGGAACACCGCATCGAAGCCCTCGAACGGAGTCCAGCCGCACCTGCTGTGCAGCATTTCTGGTGAGATCCGTTCAGGCTTCTTTCCGTAGACAGCAAAATCCGCACGGTCGCCGGGGGCAAACCCGGCCCTCGGGATGCCAAGGATTGCCGCAGGCGCAAGCGAGGTCTTTTCGATGACCGATGCAAGAGTGATCTTCCCTGCGAGGACCCGGGCAAGCAGGAGGGGCACCATTGTCTCTACCCCGGGGACTCCCGAGGGGGCATCCGCAAAGTCCCTGCTCTTTTCTGCCACGGTGTGCGGAGCGTGGTCGGAAGCGATGACGTCGATCCGGTTCCAGCACCCGGCAAGCGCCCGTCGTACGCTCTCCGGGCGGACCGGAGGGTTGACCTTGCCGCGGGAGTCCTGGTCCGCGAACCGTTCCTGCGAGAGGAGAAGGTGGTGCGGTGTCACCTCTGTCGACCCGGTGGCTGCGGCGATCGCGCCGGCGGCGCTGAGGTGGCAGAAATGAAGGCGGCACCCTGCCGTGTTCAGCCGCCCGACAGCTTCGACCGCCCTGACTTCCCCGGCCACGGAACGGGCGGCGTTATGGCTTTCCATCCCGGTATCCGGCCCCGCGCTGATCTCCTCGGCATGGATCGTCATAATTCCGCCGAGAGCATGGACGCGATCCAGGGCGAGCTGGAGCGCCCCGCCGCCAATCGCGTCACCATAGCTCGAGGGGGCAAAGAAGGTCTCCCCGAACGCGAGGGCTCCTGCCTCCCACATGGCATCGAACGGGACTTCGGCAGTGACGGCGCTGTTGATGGCGAAGTGGCACCAGGAGTGCTCTTTTGCGTCCTGAACCCGCTGGAAAAAAGGGTCGGGGGAACTGAGCGGCGGAAGGGTGTTCGGCTGGTCCACGACCACGGTCACCCCGCCGGCGACAGCACTCCTGCTCCCCGAATCCCAGTCCTCTTTCCGGGACTGGGAACCGCCCCGCATATGGACATGCATATCGACAGCCGCAGGAATGACAACGAGGCCGGAACAATCGGTGCCCGGCAGCGATGCTGCAGAAGATCCGACATGGGTGACCACCCCCTTTTCCATGGTGATGTCGGCGATCCGCCCCGAGGGTAGCAGGACGTTCCGGAGGACGAAGGGTGGCGGGGGCTCCATTACTACTGTAATTTTTTTCATGCATTAAAAAAGGTACGGGGCGCAGGAGAGACTAAAAAAGAAACGCGGAAATACTCCCATCGACAGGTATTCAACCCGGAAGGCAGTATATCACTTTTTGCTGGAGCGGAAACGAACAAGGTGCCACAAGACACGTCAGGGAGACACCTTCGGTTCCGGCCCGGGAGCGATCTATCGTGGATGGCGTCATCAGAATCACCCTTGCGGCGTTCATCGTGATCCTCTGCGGTTCTCTCGCGGGGATCGCGTACAGCGGATACGTGGAGAGCGCATACGAAAAATCCCTTGAGGGCACGTACGGGTATACCCTCTCGTTTTCCACGGACAGCACCCTCAGCAACGCGACCTTCTTTATCCCGGTACCGGAAGATCCGAAAGGAAACTCGCCGGTTATCGGGGATTTCAGCGCGGGGAACGTGTCGGGCCTGCCGGACGGCTGGAAGGCAGTCCTCTACGATACCGGGAAGTCCACGCTCGTGAAGATCACAGCCCGCCCGGTCCCCGGACCGGCAGGTGCGGCCCCGCAGCCCCCTGCAGTGGTGACGCTTCTGGTCAACTACTCGTCCGGGCACCGGATAGAGACTGCCGACCCGGTCGGGAACGGGACGATGTTCCGCCCGGCAGACGGGCTCAACGAAGTCCCCTGTCCCGCCGGCGGAGCGAAGACTGCCGGCAGCCCCGAATGCTTTGATTTCCAGATCCCCGTGTATGCGGACTACGCCGCGGCCCCTGGCGCATCGCTGACCATCTCTTCCTCGCTCTCCGGCAGGAACGACTGGAAGATCTTCGGGCCGGAGTACAATCAGTACACCGCAGGGTTCAGCATAACGTTCACCGGAGGGAACCATGGGTGGGCCACGGCAGCCGGTACGCTCAGGGACCGCGACGGGTATTATGACGAGCCGAAGCGCCCGGCCTGATCAGTTCGTTTAATACTTTTTTAGCCCCGGGGCACGCTTACTATATCAGGGAACACACGTCACCATGTCACCGGAACCAGGGAGGAGTGGAAAGATCCGCGCATCGATCGCGGCGGGAGACACCGTGGATATCATCCGGAAGGAAGACCAGGGATCCGGAAAAAGGACCCGGGGGATTGTCAGCGAGATCCTCACGAATTCCGCCACCCACCCCCATGGTATCAAGGTGCGGCTGCGGGACGGGAGCGTAGGCAGGGTCGCTGGTATCGTCAGCCACCCGTCGGAACGATAATGTCTGACCGGAACACACCCCACACTGCGGCCGGGAAATATCTTTTGAGTCGCAACCGCAACCAATAACTCCCTTCGAATCATGAGAAAAACTGTGAAGAGTGTTCGTTATTCCGGGCGGTCCGAAAAGGGCCTGCGGGATATCAACGAGGA
>DASPUR010000151.1:0-4265 GCA_035622795.1 Methanoregula sp.
GTCCCTTCGCGGATCCCTTCCCGGACGAGCTCCTGCAGGAAGAGGAAATGCGACATCCCCTCCTCCTGGGCACTCGTGGAAACTAACGGGGAATGGGCGAACTGCTCCATGAACTTGAGTTTTTCTTTGTTCTCCAGCCCCCATCCCACCGCGTTCTGCCCGAGCCGGCGGAGTTTTTCTCTGACGGTCATCCCATCAAAGAGGCCGCGGCCCATTGCCTGCGCCGCTTCGCCCTTGATCCGGCGGTAGAGCGTGTCGATCAGTTCTTCCTTGGTGCTGAAGTAGAAGAAGAGCGTCCCGGTCGAGACGCCGGCCTCTTTCGATATCAGCGATGTTGGTGTGCCGGAGAAACCCCTTTCGGTAAAGAGCCCGAGCGCGGCCGCAAGGATCTTCTCCCGGCTCGCAGAGATCTTTTCCGGTTCAGTCCCCTTAGGGGAAACCGGCTTTTTTCGATCCGGTTTTTTTTCCTGGGACCTATTCATGTTTTTCCCGCTCCCGGTGCCGGGTTCATGCCGGGAAAGAGCGTCCTTCTCTCCCTGATCTTAATCATTCTTTGACCTCTCCGGAGAACATCAGCTTCACGAGCGGGAGAAGGATCTTCGTCCGAAGCCCGCCGAGCGTGCCCTTCACCTTCTTCAGTTCGGCGGGTATCGCGATCTTCTGGGGGCAAGCCTTTTCGCATTTCCCGCAGGCGCGGCAGAGCGAGGCATCGGCGTGTGTCCCCACCCCTCCCATCAGCGCAAGCCCGTACATCCCCCGGGCCATCAGGCGGTTGATCCCCATGCAGTAGTCGTTGTACAGGGAGAAGCACTGGGGGATGTTCACGCCGAAGGGGCAGGGCATGCAGTAGGCGCAGCCGGTGCAGGGGACCCGCATCAGCCGCCGGTAGCTGCCCGCAACGGCCTCAATCGCCGCACGCTCGTCCGGGGCCATCGAGCCGGGGAGGGCCGTTGTGCAGGTCCTGATGTTCTCGGCGATGTGGCTCTCGTCGTTCATCCCGGAGAGGACGACGGTCACTTCAGGATGGTCCCATACCCAGCGGAGCCCCCACTCCGCAGCAGAGCGTCCGGGCCGTGCACGGGCGTACACCTCTCTTGCTTCTGCCGGCAGTTTCCCTGCAAGCATCCCGCCCCGGAGCGGCTCCATGACCATGACCGCGACCCTTTTTGCGGCCGCGTACCGGAGGCCTTCGGTCCCGGCCTGGTTCGTCTCGTCGAGGATATTGTACTGGATCTGGCAGAACGTCCAGTCGTACGCGTCGATGATTTCCCTGAACGTGCGCCGGTCGCCATGGAAGGAGAAACCGGCGTTTTTTATCTTCCCAGATTTCTTTGCCGAGTCCAGAAACTCCAGGACACCGAGGGAGAGGAGGCGATTCCACTGGCCCGCCTCGAGCGAGTGGAGGAGGTAGTAGTCGATATGATCGGTCCTGAGTTTTTTTAACTGGATGCCGAGGATCCGATCCATGTCCTCCCGGTTCTTCACGGCCCACGGCGGCAGTTTCGTCGCGATGTTCACTTTCGCGCGGTACCCGTCCTCAAGGGCCCGCCCCACGAGCCGCTCGCTCTCCCCCCCGTGGTACGGGACCGCGGTGTCGATGTAGTTGACGCCGCCATCGATCGCGGAGCGGATCTGTGCGATCGCGCGGTCTTCGTCGATCTTCAGTCGTTTCATGGGGAGGCGCATGGCCCCGAACCCGAGCGCCGAGAGTTGTTCACCGGTCTTTGGTACTGTCCTGTACTGCATTGTAAAGAATCCCTGCCCGTGGCGCCGGCCCCGGGCCGGCTGTGTAGCAATAATTACAATTGACTGATTAGTCAATATACTTTATGCGGTCGCGGGATACCGGAGTGGAAAAGAGAGGATCGGTTTTCCGGCGGGATTTCCGGGAAATTACCGGTATCGGTAAGAACCGAAAAGGACGGGATATGGTCCGTTTGCAAAGACGCGGGTGCGTGGCCGGCCGGAAAAAATATTTTTTTTTATTTACCGGCGAAAAATGTTAAGTGGCAGGATCCCCCGGTGAAATCGCGGGCCGTAAAAACATCTGATTGAACAGGATCCAGTAAATATTCGCTAAACTGCCTGCCGTCAGGCGAAATTAAAATCTAAAATTTTAATTACTACCGGATAACAACTATCCGGTGGATTTGGACCCGCCGTTCTATGCCCGACCTTGTCGCAACCGTAACTACATCTGAGAAGAGGAAGAATCTCCTTATCCTCCTGCGGGGGGGGTCCCGGTCATGGGACGAGATCAAGACACAACTGAACGTCACCGCGTCCGGGATGCTCCCGCAGATCAAGATCCTCGAGGACGAGGGCCTCATCGTCAAGGAGGGGAGGTCGTACCGGCTCACCGATGTCGGAAGACTCGTCGCCTTCCACCTCGACACCTTCGACAGCACGATGACGGTTATCGACCAGCAGAGAAAGTACTGGAACGAACACGATATCTCCGCTCTGCCATGGGAGTTCCTGGTCCGGCTCGGCGAGCTGAAGAACCCCCGGATCGTTGAGGCCGGTATCGAGGAAAGTTTCGAGCCCCACAACCAGTTCCTCGAGATGATACTGAGATCGGAAAAAGTTGCGGGAATTTCTCCCATCGTCCACCCGGTTTACCCGCGGTTCTTCCTGTCGCTGGCGCAGGAAGGCAGGGAAGTCCGCCTGATCCTGTCGAAGAACGCGTTCAACAAAATCAAGAAAGAATATTACGACCTTCTCCTCGAAGGGATCCAGTACGAGAATGCCTCGCTCGCGATCTACGACGATCCCCTGAAGTTTGCCTTCATTGTAACCGAGTGTTTCTTCAGCATCTCGATGTTCACCACCAGCGGAATCTTCGATTCCAAGCAGGATATGGTCAGCGCTGAACCTTCGGCGATAAAATGGGGGGAGGATCTCTTCTCGTATTACAGCGATCTTTCCCACCAGGTCAACCGGAAAGGACGGTACTGATCGCGACCGCGACCGACGACTCGCCATCGATCAGGATATTCCGGAACCGCCTCTTCAGCCACGAAGGGCTCTCTTCGAACGCAGGGGAGTACCAGGCTATAACCAGCCCGGCCGAGACGAGGCTGTAGAGAAAGACCAGCCCGTACCAGGCAATTATTCCCGTCGCCATCGCGGCAAGCAGGATAAGGTGCTGGATGACAAAGAGGGAAAAGAGGAACAGTTTCAGCCTTCCTTCCCCGAGGACGACCGGGAGTGTCCGGATGCCGGCAGCAAGGTCCCCCCTGATGTCCTTGAGGTCGAAGATCGTCGAATTGATGAAGAGTTTCAGCCCAAAATAGAGGCCAATCGCGACAGCCGGGACGACCGCTCCGGAGGCCGCGATGACGAGCGCGATCGTCCCTCCCCACGTGATCCCGATGACGGCATTTTTCACTCCGCACCCCCCTTTGAGTTTAATCCTCCACCTCCCGAGCGGGATCCCCTTTGAGTAAAGGATGCCAACGATAAACGGGAACACCGGGGGGAAAAAAAGGCTCTTTGCAAAGAAGAGCATCCCGCCTCCGGCAATTGCAACAGCGCTTGCAGCAAGGCCCGCGGCTTTGCAGGCCCCGGCAAGCTCACCGTGGTTGACCTCGTCTTCGGTATTGTCAAGCGATCGGTCAAGGGTGTATGTGGCATAGATGATGAGCGACGCAGCAACGATGAGCGGAAAACTCGGCGCGAGCCCGGCAAGGAGGAAGGCGATATACAACCGCAGGCCTCCGGAGAACCCGACGAGGGTCGCCGAGTTCAGGAGATGGATGGTCGGATTACTGGATATGGGCATGAAAAAAATCAAGCTTGGCGATGAAATATTTTAAATGCAGTTGAAAATTCTAAGGCCGCTAAACACTCCCCCTGTGCCGGAAATCAGCTCAGGAATGCGGCAGATTGCGCTGGAACCCTAAAGAAAAAAAGGTGTCTGATTTTCCAGCCCGTCTCGCCCTTTGAAATGAGTCCCGCTCTAGTCAGGCGGCCCGGTCCTTCCGGTCATTCAGGGCCGGGCTGCCGGGGCGCGGAAGGAGGGTAAGACCGGATTCCTGATACCCGCTGTTGCCGAAGGTTTCTTCCTGCCGTGCCATTCAGGAAATTTCGTGTTCGATCTGGTTCCGGCCACCCCTGAAAAGGGCGTTGTACAGCGAAATCGCTGCATCGAGCGGCGGTGCATACCAGTTCATGTGGAAGAACTGGACCAGTTTCCCGTTGAATTTCCGCTTGAACGTGAAAAGGGGATAATCATCTGCCCCCACGATCTCGAACGTGCGGAA
>DASPUR010000152.1:0-5256 GCA_035622795.1 Methanoregula sp.
GACGAGCAGGCAGCTCTTCCCGATCCACCCGAGCCCCGCGAGGTGCGCGGCAAGTTTCTGCGAAAAGATCCCGGCTATCTTCTCATCGGAGGTCCGCTTCGATGCCGGAATGGGGAAAGCATCGAACCCTTCCCGCCGGAGCGCGTTTGCGAGCTTCAGCGCTATCTGGTCGAGGGCAAGGTTGACCACGTCGTACGTGCAGTGGCGGTACAGGATCGCCCCGGCCTTGTCCCTGCCGGGGAGGAGATCGACAATACTGTCGTGCAGGACCATGCCCATCACGACCGCACGCGGATACCGTGCGACCGTGTCGCCGCCCTGCGCACGGATAAATTCCCGCGCAGACGCGAGGTCGGCAACGCCGTAATAGTCGGCATCGAGCGAAAGGGCGAGCGCCCGGACACGGGTATCGGATGATATGGGTATCAGTACCTACCGGTGGCATCGTCGCGGCTTCACGGTTGCGGTCCGGGTCGCGGGCTGCACGATAAAGAACGCGTACCAGTATTACTTCCGAACAGCCGGAACTTTCTGCCGCGTGCTCCAGTGTTCCGGGGACTGGTGAAACGGCAGTCCGGGTGCAACATTCTCATCTCCGATCAGGATCAACCATTTTTCCATGAACGAGCCGGCCCGGAAGCGGATCCTCCTCATCGTCTGCTCCCTCGCGTCCTTCCTCGTCCCGTATACCGTCTCTTCCCTCAACGTCGCGCTTCCCGCGATCAGCGAATCGTTCTCCATCGACGCTGTGACGCTCGGCTGGGTCACGTCCGCGTACCTCCTCACCGCAGCGATCTTCATCGTCCCGTTCGGCCGGCTCTCGGACCTGTACGGGCGCAAGAAGTTCTTCATCCTCGGGAACGTCCTTTTCGCCCTTGGCTCGCTCCTCGCCGCGCTCTCGTGGTCGGGGCCCGTCATCATCACCGCCCGCGTCATCCAGGCCCTCGGCGGCGCAATGGTCTTCTCGACCTCGATCGCCATCGTGACCGCGGTCTTCCCGCCCGGAGAGCGCGGGCGGGCGATCGGGATCATAACGGCCACGGTGTACGCGGGCCTCTCGCTCGGGCCGTTTATCGGCGGTGTGCTGACCCACAATATCGGCTGGCCGGCCATCTTCCTGGTCAACATCCCGCTCGCCATCATCGTACTCGCACTCACCCTGGCGTACATCCCGGAAGAATGGGCTGACCGCACCGAGGGGAAGTTCGATCTCTTCGGGGCAGTCCTGTATGGCGTCATGCTCTTTGCCGGCATCTACGGGCTCACCCTGCTCCCCTCGGTTGCCGGGATACTCCTCATGGTCTCCGGCCTGGTCGTCTTTGCTGCATTCGCGTGGTGGGAACGGCGGGCAGACCCGCCGGTCGTCGACCTCACGCTCTTCACCGGAAACCCGGTCTTCCTCTTCTCCAGCCTCGCGGCCCTGATCAACTACGCGGTGGTCTTCGCCGTCGGGTTCCTGCTCAGCCTGTACCTCCAGTACAACCGTGGCATCGACCCCCAGACCACCGGCCTGATCCTCATCGCCCAGCCGGTGGTCCAGATGATCGTCTCGCCGATAGCCGGCCACTGGTCGGACCGGATTGATCCCCGGATCCTCGCGACGGCCGGCATGGGGTGCACCACCGCCGGACTCTTCATCCTCATGCTTACCTCGCCGGAGACCCCGCTCTGGGTCATCGTGATCGGTCTCCTCATCCTCGGCCTGGGGTACGGCCTCTTCTCGTCGCCGAACACCAACGCGATCATGAGTTCCGTCGGGGTCCGCCACCTCGGGATCGCATCGGGGATGGTCTCGACCATGCGGGCCATCGGCCAGATGGTGAGCCTCGCCATTGCCATGCTGGTATTCTCGGCGATAATCGGGACCGTGCAGATCACCCCGGTTGTTTACCCGCAGCTCCAGCAGAGCGTGAACGTTGCGTTCGGCATTTTCGTGGCCCTCGGGATCGTGGGGGTGTTCGCCTCGTACGCACGGGGGAAGACCCTCTCCTGACCCTTGCGGGACCGGCTTCAGGAATATCCGCTAAGGATGCGCAAAAGGCTCACCGGGCAGCAGGGATCCTTATTGCATCCGGCGTCGTATATCCGGGCAATGGCCCTCTTCCGGGAACCGTCCATCACTCTTGAAGGAGTGACCGTCCGGTCCGTCGCCGCCGATGCGCTCGAGCTCGAGGTCGATATACGGGTGGAAAATCCCAATCTGGTCGGCGTGACGATCCGCGACCTTCCCTTCTCTGTCTTCTGCCGCACCGGGGGAGAGAGCGTCCGCCTTGCCACCGGGAATGCCGGGCAGGTGAAGATCCGCGGGAAGGGCAGCACGACCCTCGCCGTCCCCGTTTCCGCGCACAGCGCAGGCATCCTCGGGGCGATGGCCGCGTTCATCGCCAGCGGCGGGGTGGACCTCGAGGTGCGGGGGACGGCATCCATCGACTGTATCGTCGCCTGCCCCGCCGTCCCGTTCTCCAAAACGATCCGGCTCTCCGCCGCAGACCTGGCGAAGGCTTTTGCAGGGAAGTCCGGGGGCGGGAACAAAAAAGACGGAGCCCGCTGACCGGAAACCAGGCGAGAGATTATCTGGCAGCCCTTCCCAGATCGAGGTACCATGCCCTCGCTGGTCGAGCCTGTCGTAAGCCTCGAAGGGGTGAAGATCCGGGCCATCCACCTCTCGTCGATCGATCTTGAAGTGAAGCTGAAGGTGAAGAACAACAACCCGATCGACGCTATCCTGCGGGAACTCCCGTTCGCCGTATATTTCCGGTCCGGTGCCCGGCGGACGGAGATCGCCTCGGGAAATGCGGGAAAGCTGGAGATCCCCGCCAGCGGGAGCACCGATATCGTCGTCCCGGTCACCTCGTACGACATCCCTCTCGTCGAGGCACTTGCAACCATCGTCGGGAAAGGAGATATCCGGCTGGAGATCGAGGGGAAGGCCGTGATCGACCATATCCTCGGGTGGACCCTGCCGTTCACCGAGACGGTTGACGTGACGGAGCGGCAGGTGATCGACGCCCTTGAAGGAAAGGGACTGGAGCAGAGGGGGAACTGAGTGCCGTGGCAGGAATGTACGATCGGATCCGGATGTTCGACCCGAAGCGGGGCGGCGAGCCCGACGAAGCGATGGTGGCGGGCGCGAAGCGGTGCATCGAGGATTTCGGGAGGGCGTTCAACGCGGGGGATCCTGCGGCGATGGACCGGTGCCTCAGTTTTCCTCACGTCCTATTGGTGGGCAGTGAACTGATGGTGTGGGAGAAGTCCGGGCAGACGCCCGCAGACTTCTTCGATACCCTGAGGAGACAGGGATGGAGCCGGACTGACTGGCGGGATCCCGAACCCCTGCTCGTCTCGCAGGACAAGGTCCACTTCCGGGTGAAGTACACCCGCGAACGGGAGGACGGGTCTGCGATCAGCGGACACGAGAATATCTGGATCGTGACCCGCAAGAATAACCGGTGGGGCATAGCGTTCCGCTCGTACTGACCCGGGTCGGTCGATAAAAAATCCGGTTTTGGGATAGGGTGGCTGGGGGCAGGAGGTGCAGGTTACCGTGAAGGGAAGGGCTGTTATCGACTGACTGGCGTCCTGCTGGTCGGCCCCGTTCCTGAAAGCCGATGAGCGAAACCGTGGAAGACAGAGCCTGGCGATCACCGAAAGGAATGCTGGATAAGACTTCCCCGCAGTCCTCATGCAATACCCTTATCACGACAAGAACCCACCAATCCGGCAGGAACCGCCATGTCACGCGTTGTAAGTATTTCACCGACCACGAGGAACGAGGGCCACTCAAAACTCGTCCTGAGGATCGATGAGAACGGTATCGTCCTGCACGGCAACTGGGTCTCGACTACGCCGGTCCGGGGTTTCGAGAGGCTCTCTCTTGGCAAAACCATGCACCAGGTGCCGAAGATCGCATCCCGGATATGCGGCATCTGCCCGGTCCCTCACGTGCTTGCCGGTGTCGGGGCCATGGAAGCGTCGGTGGGATGCGAGATCCCGGGCGATGCCCGGCTCCTCCGGATGATCATCCATTGCGCTTCACGTCTCTCGGTCCACGCCCTTCACGGTCTTATGGTCCTGCCGGATTTTTTCCTGCCGGGAACGGATACGCGGATCAACCCTTACTCGCCGGAACCCCGGATACGCGCCATCAGCAGCCGGATCCAGCGCATCCGCATGATCGGCCAGGAGATTGTCCAGATCGCGGGGGGCGAGGCGATCCACCCGTCCAATCCCCGGGTAGGAGGGATGAGCCGCAATGTATCCCGGGCCGCCAGGGTGAAGATGTACGATCTCGCGAAGGAAGCGGTGCCGCTCGCCCGCGAACATGCAGAGTGCATGATCGCCATCTTCCGCGATTTCCAGCGGCGGGACTGGGTGGAGATCGGCGGTACGCAGGTGCCAGTCCCGTCCACTCTCGGATTCCACGACCAGGGTTATCTTGCGACAGACGCGCTCTACGGCACATCGAGTCTCGATGAATCCCCTTCCTGGGACCCCTCCCGCTACACCGAGGTGCGGCCGTGGGAGTGGTACGGCGACCGGTGCGAGGTTACGTTTGAAGATCCTGCGTACCCGGGCGGCGGAACCGTGCCGGTGGGGAGAGAGGAGGACCCCCGGAATGAATCGAGCCAGCCTCTTCCCCTGTATGACGGCCAGCCGGTGGAGGTGGGATCAGCGGCCCGGCTCATGAGGTTCCGGAACTTCGGTGAGCGGGGAACCGTCGGCCAGCTGGTGGCACGCCAGATGGAGTACCTCCAGGCAGTTCACGAGCTGATCGACTGCATCGACCGGCTCGATCCCGAAGGAAAGGTCCTCGCCGACAAAGTCCCGCCGGGCAACGGGAGGATCGGGTGGGCGGCGGTCGAAGCCCCGCGCGGAACCCTCGTCCACATCGCCGGGGTCCGCGATCGGAACGTAGAATATTTCAGGATGGCCGTTCCGACGGCGTGGAACATGCCGGTCGCGGGGATGGCGCTGAGGGGTGCGCCGTGGCAGCTTGCCGAGCTCATCATCCGGGGGTACGACCCCTGCCTCTCCTGCGCTACGCATATCATCGTTTTGGATGACGACCAGAGAATACGAGCGGATGGGATGCTCAAATAGCGGGTAGCTGCGGATAGACTCCTCTTGTCCTGGAACTTCCATTCCATGAGGGGGAAGCACAAGGCCCTCCAATCCCTTTTTGGCAGGGGGGAGGGGGGTTACCTCTTTTTTATTGGTGGGGGGTATAGGGGCTACCCGATTTATTTTGGTGGGGGG
>DASPUR010000153.1:0-9315 GCA_035622795.1 Methanoregula sp.
GACGAGGACAACGTCGCGGAGCTCAAGCCTCGTCATGAGCATGTGAAGGTCTTCGGTGAACGTGTCGTACGTGTAGCCCGTGACCGGTCTCGACGAACAGCCGAACCCCCGCCGGTCGTACGTAATGACCCGGTAGCCGGCATCGATCAGGACCTGCGTCTGCTTCTCCCACGAAGCGCCGCTCAGGGGGAACCCATGGATAAGGACAACAGGCTGCCCCGATCCATGGTCCTCGTAATAGAGGTCGATGTTCCCGGAGTTCTCCTTACCAACAGTGATGTACGGCATGTGTACTGCCTCCTGAGTAAATCAGGACTCACCCCCATTTGCCGGAAATGATAAATATTTTATGGCGGTTATAAAGGGCGGCCCGGGGCCGGGCAGGCTGACGGTAAAATCACAAAGACTCTCTTGTCGCGGTCCTCTTTTCAGGCCGCAACCATCTTCCAGACCTCGCCGGAATCCTGGACCGGGACACCCGGGCCGCTGTTGCGGTTGATGAGGAGGTAGAGCTCGTGGTCCGGGCCTTCGCTGATAGCCCGGACAAACGCGCCGACCCTGCCGTTGCCCCTGCCAGCCACGGCGATCTCCTGCGTGGTCCACATCCGGTTCTGGTCTGCGGAAAGACCGGAGGCGGACGAGGGCAGGACAAGGGTCCCCGAACCCGCCGGGGGAGTTGCGATAAGGAGCGTCCCGTCGCCGGACAACACGCCCGTAGTCCAGGTCCCGAAGACGTAAGACCCCTGCCAGCCGGGAAGGGCCGTTCCCCGGTAGAGGGCCCCGCCTATGACCGTGTTGCCTACGTCATGGCCGAGCTCAGCGACCGGGCCTATGAGTGGTTCCCCCCGCGGCCCGGTCGTGGCGCATGGTCCCGCAGGCGGTGACGTGTCGCCGGCGGGATTGAAACAATGGGTCCCTTCCCGGATGTTCCACCCGTAGTCTCCTCCCTTCAGCACCACGTAGACCGATTCGAAGAGTGCCTGGCCGGCATTTGCCACGAACAACCGGTGCCCCTCGCCGGAATCGAACACTGCGTAGGCCGGGTTGCGGAACCCGTACGCATAGATCTCCGGGAGGGCTGAACTGTCCCCGGCAAACGGGTTGTCCGGAGGGATGCCGTACATCTTCCCTGCGGGGACATGGTCCACATCGATGCGGATGATCTTGCCGAGAAGAGTATGGAGGTCCTGTGCGTTTCCGATCCCGGGGGTGTGGCCCATCCCGACATCGTCCGCATTCCCGCCGTCCCCGAGGGCGAGGTACAGGTACCCGTCGTCAGGACCAAAGAGAACCGGCCCGCCGTTATGATTCTCGTAGGGCTTGTTGACCGAGAGAAGAACCTTCTCGCTGGCGGGGTCCAGCCTCTCGGGGTCCGTGGCCGAGACCCGGAATTCCGAGAGCTGGTTGGTGCACGACCAGCCGTCCGGCCCCCCGGCCCGGAGCGGGGCGCTGTAATACACGTACACCCGGCTGTCGTTCCGGAAGCCGGGGTGGAATGCGATGGAGAGCAGACCGCGTTCATCGTATGACCCGGCGAGCCGGACCATCCGGTCCCGTATATCGAGGAAGGGCTCCGGAAGTGTCGTACCGTTCGGCAGGATGGTCCGGACAATCCCGATCTGGTCGACGACAAAGAGCCTTCCCGACCCGTCGTCGGGGGCAGCGACCATCATCGGTGCATCGAGCCCTCCGGTAACCAGCTGCAGGCCCGCGGTTTGTTTCCCGGCCGCAAGGACGGTATGGGAATGCCCGCCGGAAAAGACCGCAGCTTCCGGGGAGTTCTGATTGGTGAGATCGGGAAGGGAAGCATTCGGTGCAACATCCGTCCCCGTGTTGGTCATATACGGGGCCGGAGACGGGGATCCGTTTCCCGAAGTGCATCCGGCAGCAAGTACCAGAACTACAATCGCGAGCACGAGCCCTGCAGGACCGGACGATCTCATAGGCCACCCATACGATGCCCTGAGGGTATTATACTTGCGGCGGCAGGTAGTTCCGATTTTCGTGACCGGAAATCGCGGCTCAGGCAAAAAAAGGACTTATTTCCCGGCAGGGGCGACGACCGTACGATAATACCTGCAGTACCTGCGTATCGGGCAGATCCCGCACTGCGGTTTCTTCGCTGCGCAGATCGCCCGCCCGTGGGCGATGAGGACATCGGTGAGGTCCCCCCAGTCCTTTTCGGGAAAGAGGGCCATGAGATCCCGCTCGATGATACTCACGTTGTCGGTATCGGAAAACCCGATCCGCTGCGCGAGCCGGCGGACATGCGTATCGACCGCAATCCCGATGTTTTTCCCGTGGGCGTGGAAAAGGACAATGTTGGCGGTCTTCCGGCCGACCCCGGGTATCGTAAGAAGCCCGTCCATCGTCTCCGGCACCGCCCCGCCGTAATCCTCCGCGATCATCTTTGCGGCCGCGATGATGTTTCTGGCTTTTGCGTGGAAGTACCCGAGGCTGTGGACGATCCGTTCGACATCCTGGACGGGTGCCACAGCAAGGGCTTCGGGTGTCGGGTACGCTTCGAACAGCGGGCCTCTCACCAGGAGGACCGCACGGTCGGTCGTCTGGGCGGAGAGGATGGTGAGGATGACCGTCTCGAATGCGGTGCCGCGGGCAAGCTTCGCGGGCGAGTCGCGGGCATCGGGATACTGCTTCAGGAGAAGGGAATAGATCCGGGCGGCGTCCTTTTTCTGCATATCATGGGGTAGGGCGGATTCGAACCGCCGTCAAAGCGTCCCAAACGCTCTAGGATGGACCAGGCTACCCTACTACCCCGCGCCATCATACTTGGATCGGTATGATAAAAATAGGTGGTGGTTTGGCGGGAATACTACCATGAAACAGAGTTGACGGCAGGAGAGGAAGCCTGGTGCGTTTTCGGGAAAATTTTTGCCATCATGACGAAAAAATCTTCTCGTTATCTGCAGTTCGAAAAAAAGTATTATCTGCGAGCGTGTGGCCCCCCGGCCCCCCTGAAGAGGGGGAGTTCCTGTTTCCGCGTCCTTGATCTCCGGACTCCCCTCTTTAAGGGGTGGGGGCCACCCGCTCATTTCCGGTCTTCGTCATTCTTTTCCTGACAAACTAACACAAAAAGAATCACTCAACTTAAAAAAATCAATAATCTTAGCCAGGTGTGACAGGAGACTAACTACCCGACTCACAGCGGCAGCGGTTTCTTCTTCGTCTCAGAGACCACGGTCCCGGTGAACTTCCCCTTCAGGACGGCATCCGATAGATTCTTCGGATCCCGGCCATCCAGCACTACGAGGGGGATACCGCTCCGCTCGACGACCCGGGCGGCGACGATATCGAGGACGTTGTTCGAGCCGGCCCCGAGGCCGGTCTGCCCGACGATCCCCAGCAGCTGTTCAGGTGTCAACCGGTCGAAGCGCTTCGCTGTTTTGTCCTTCTTCGGGTCGGCAGAATAGATCCCGTCGACCGAGGTCGCGTTGATGAAGACCGAAGCCCCGGCCCGCTCCGCAAGGACCGCTGCAACAGCATCGGTCGTCTGGCCGGGGGTGATCCCGCCCATCACCACGATCTTCCCCGACTCCGCAAACTTCTTTGCCTCCGCGTGGCTCTCCGCAACCTTCGGGTATGCATCGTCGCCAAGCGCCGCGATGAGGAGGGTCGCGTTCAGCCGGGTGATCAGGATACCTATTTCGTCGCCGGTCCCTTCATCGACACCGAGCTTGCGGGCGACCGCGATGTACCGCCTCGCCTCGCCGCCCCCTCCCACGACCACGAAGAGCCGGTGTTTCTTCGCAATTGCCCTGAGTACCGGGAGGTATTCCCGGATCGTGTTCTTCTCAAGGCCCGGTATGAGGATCGAGCCGCCGAGGGAGATGACCAGCTTCTTCATTGCACTAGTTTTTGTACCGGGATTACATATAGTGTTCTTGACCATGCTCTATTGCCCGCGATGCAAGAGCGACCAGATCTTTCCGGTCGCCGGGGGATACATCGGACAGGTGTACCTGTGCAAGAAGTGCGGATACCGCGGCTCATTCGTCCTCGAATCGGACGAGGACGAACCCGCTGAGGGGACCGGGGGAAATCCAGAATAATCCTCCCGTCCATTACGATCCGGTAGCCATGCCTGTCCTCCATGAAGCCCGCCAGTATGCCCGGCTCGGGAACAACACGGTGAAGTGCTCGCTCTGCAACCACCGGTGCGTGATCAAAGACGGGGGCCACGGGATCTGCGGGATCCGGTGGAACGAAGGGGGGGTGCTTGATGCCCGGACCTATGGGAAGATCGCCGCGGAGGCAGTCGACCCCATCGAGAAGAAACCCCTTTTCCACTACCTGCCCGGCACCCTCTCGTACTCGCTCGGCGGCATCGGCTGCAACTTCCACTGCGAGCACTGCCAGAACTGGCATATATCCCGGGCGGATCTCGAAGGGGCCCCGCTCCGCCCGCTCAGCCCGGAGGAAGGAGCGGGACGGGCAGTCGCCACCGGCAGCTCGAGCATCTCGTGGACGTACAACGAGCCCTCGATCTGGCACGAGTACCCCCTCGACATGGGGACCCTCGCACGGGCCCGGGGGCTCGGCACCATCTATGTAACCAACGGGTACATCACGGAAGAAGCCCTCCGGGAGATCGCGCCCATGCTTTGTGCCTACCGGGTTGATCTCAAGGCATTCTCCGATGATTTCTATAAGAAGATCTGCGGCGCAAGGCTCCAGCCGGTCCTTGACTCGGCGGTGGTGGCCCGCGAGCTAGGCATGCACATCGAGACGGTGACCCTAGTCATCCCGGGCCTCAACGACGGCATGGATGAGATGGACCAGCTCATACGGTGGGTGATCGAGCACCTCGGCATCGATACTCCCATGCACTTCTCTGCGTTCCATCCTGATTACAAGATGAACGACCGGGGCCCGACTCCGTTAGGAACGCTCGAGAAGATCTACCACCGGGCAAAGGAACTCGGCCTCCGGTACCCCTATCTCGGGAACATCCGGAGCAACCGGTACGAGAACACGTTCTGCCCGTACTGCGGTGCCACCCTTATAGAGCGGTCGGGGTACGACACCCGGATCCTCATGCTTGACGGGACACAGTGCGGAAAATGCGGGGAGAGGATTGAAATTGTCAGGGATGTCCGCTGAACCCCTCCACGAGGCACGGTTCATCGCCGACCGGATGCTCGGCACGCTCACGCGCTACCTCCGGTTCATGGGGTACGATACGCTCAGCGCCAACGAACTGGAGCCGGGGAATGCAAAAGAGGACACGCTCCTCCTCGAACGGGCAGTGCAGGAGGACCGGATACTCCTTACCCGGGATGCGGAACTGGCACGGAGGGGTGGCAGCCGGGCCGTCTTGATCCGTACGGAAGAGGTGATGGACCAGGTCAGGCAGCTCATCGACAACGAGCTCATCACGCAGCGGCTCCGGCTCACCCGGTGCTCGATCTGCAACACCGGCCTCCGGCCGGCTTCGCCCGGGGAGATTGCGGAAACCGGGTATGCCCCGCGGGACAAGACCGGGTTTGTCTTCTTCTGGTGCCCCCGGTGCAGGAAGTTATACTGGAACGGGTCTCACGGGAAGAAGCTTGCAGAACGGATCGGGAGCGGTTGAAGGTATAGGATAGGTAACTTTGGTTCTGTTGAAGCCTTTGCTTCACCTAATTCTACTACGCACAATGATACGTATGAGGGTGACCCCCTCTCTCCCCCAACGGGGGAGGCAGCCCAAGGGGGCAAGCCCCCTTGACCCCCAATTTACGAGATTATCCCGGGATGCGGCCCTGCTCCACGGGGCGAGCCCCTACGAGGCGGTGAGCGCCCGTGGGCATATCGCTACCGATATGATTCATTTTAGATTCTACAGGACAATAATTGGAGATTTTATTAGGCTGATGTTACACAATCACAAAAAAACATTCGACATGGCGAACGACAAACTCCGGCCGGACTTCCTTTTCATAATTCATAAAAAAATGGCGTATCCTGGTTGGTTCAGTCATGCATCTGCCCACCCCGGTTATTCCTCCAACGGTTATTTCCGGTTCTCCCTGCGCCGGATCTTCCGGCCCGCCCGGGAACCCTTATCATCGCTTTCGGCGATCATTTCCGCCTTTGCAGCAAGGAGCTCCTCCTTCTCCCCGCTGCTCACGGCCGGGTACGATAACTTCAGCCGGTCCAGTGTCTCTGAAATGATGGTCGTAACCGCCAGCCGGGTAAACCACTTGTGGTCTGCCGGGACGATGTACCACGGGGCGTAGGGTGTGCTCGTCTGCGCGATCATCTCCTGGTACGCGGCCATGTACTGATCCCAGTACTTCCTCTCCTGGATATCGTGCGCCGAGAACTTCCAGTTCTTCTCGGGCTCGTCAACCCGTTCAAGGAACCGTTTCTTCTGCACGTCCCGGGAGACGTTCAGGAAAATCTTCAGGACAACGATCCCGTTGTCCACCAGGTACCGCTCGAAGCAATTGATCTCCGAAAACCGCCGCGCCCAGATGTTACGGTCCTTGAGGTGCGGGGGGATGTGCTGCCGGTCGAGCAGTTCGGGGTGGACCCTGACCACCAGCACCTCCTCGTAATACGAGCGGTTGAAGATCCCGATCCGGCCCCGGCGGGGCAGGGCACGTGCGTTCCGCCACAGGTAGTCGTGGTCGAGCTCTTCAGCGCTCGGCTCCTTGAAACTGGTGACCTCGACCCCCTGCGGGTTCACCCCCGACATAACGTGCTTGATCGTGCTGTCCTTACCCGCTGCGTCCATCGCCTGGAGGATGACGAGGAGGGCGTAGTTGTCCTGGGCATACAGCTTGTCCTGCTGCTCGGAGAGCCTCCGGATCCCCTCTGCAATGGCAGCATCGGTCCCGTCTTTTTTCACAAAACCGCCGGTATACCCGGGGTCGAAATCCTTCGGGAGGTCCAGGGAGATGCCCGGCGCCACCCTGAGCTGGTCGGGCAGGCTTTTCATCCGGTTACTCATGCTTCACCGTTTTTGGTACTATGGGAACGGCAGCGGATGAACCCTTTGATGGCAGGCGGCAGTCGTTTCATGACGATCAGGTCCGAAAAAAAATTCACCCTCTTTTTCACGACAACTTCCAGACTCCCCGGTTCACGGAATCGAGGTCCGCGATGAAGTAGGTGTCCGCCGGGTCGATGGATCCGGGCACTTCATAAATGAGATACCCGTTCACCGCATTGCTTGCCCCGGGCTGGATGTATCCCCCGACCCCTCCTTTCCCGATCTGGTAATCGTACTGCCCCCCGGCAACGCCGTCGACAACCGCATCGGGACCATGGACTGAGGTGTAGTTGTACCGCACCCCGTCCGCGTACACGATATACTGCGAGGGAGAGGGTGCATAGACGGCTTTGCTCCCGGTATTGACCAGTTTCAGGTAAACGAAGAGGAATGCATCCCCTGCTTTGGGTGTCTCGGTGTTATAGCCGTTCACCACGCCGCCCGGGCCGGTCGCGGATTTCTGTTCCGCTGCGCTGTTGAAGGAAGGGGAAGTCCAGGTGTAATTCGGCCGGATCGCGTACCTCACCACGGTTGCGTTCCCGTGCATGTCCCCGGCCCCGAAACTGACGTACTCCCCGGGAGTAAGTGCACCCGGGAAGGGTGGGGCCGTGGTGGGAACAGCCGTCGCCGTACTCTCTGTCGGGGCAGGGGTCGGTGCGGGGGCCGGCTGGGAGTTTGCGCACCCGGCACACAGGAGCGCGATGACGAGGATGCCTGCAGCAATGATACCAAAAGACCATCTCATCTCATTCACCTCACGAGGGCACCGCTTCTATCTCGGGCGGAAGGAGGTGGTTCAGCAGGATCTGCGGGACCTCTGCGGAGGTCTGCACGTTCATGTCATAGTACGCCCGGTTGTCCCGCTCGCCTTTGTACGTCAGCGTGATCTGGAAGTGGGTATCGATCAGGGTAAACGATCCGAGGGTCGTGATGACCGCACGCCGTTCCGAGATGACCCGTTGGTCTCCTACCGCCATGTTCTGTTTGTCGCCGTCGATGTCGCTGATGATTATTCCCTGGTTCGCAAGGGTGCTGATGTGGACGTTCCCGATGGTGATCGTCTGGCCCTCCGGGAACGATACCCCGTAGTTCGTTGAAAACGGCATCGATATTCCCGGCGTTGCATTCATGACAGTAACGCTCAGGGTCAGGAGTGCGGCTGCGGCAACAATCACGATAAGGACAATAATGGCAGCGGCAATTTTCAGGCCGGCTCCCCCCCTCCGGCCTCCACCTCTCTGTTCATCTCCGGGACCTTGTGGCCTGTTTCCTTGAGGATCTGTCATTTTTTTAACAACTCCGGTTCCGTTTCCTGTACGGTTCACCTCCATTCTTGCTCAATTTTATATAATACTACTCCCGATCGGGCCCGATTCGTCCCGCGGACCCGGAAAGAGACGGGAACGATCGGATCCACACCTGATTTTTCCGGCAGGGAACGTGAGTTGACTTAAAAATAATTCTTACTCTTCGCCGGTTTTATGTAGCCCCGGTACGTTATTCTCCTTATGAAACCCCTGGTTCCCGTTCTCTTCCTTGCCTGCGTTCTTGCGATCCTTGCTGCGGGATGCGCAACGACTGTTCCGGCTGGTACAGCGACCCCCGCCACCTCTAATCCTCCCGTGACCCCTGCACCTTCAGCACCCATAGCAGCAACAGCTTCCCCATCGGCGACGTCGCTCTCGATCATTGCATCGCCCCAGCGCTATACTCCCCTGATGTCTTCCACCGTCGGCATAGGCCTCACGGTCAGCCCGGTCGGTTTCGACCGGGCGAACGCGACGTACCAGTGGAGCGCAACCTACGGAGAGTTCCTCAGCTGGTCGCCTCCCGACTACACGGTAGTTACACTCAGCCCGACACCGACCACGCACGGGGAGAAGATCTTCTGGTCGTTCACCGGTAAAACCCGGTCTCCCGATACGCCGGTCACCATCACCGTGGTCGCAAAAGACCCCTCCGGGGCCGTGCTCGGGACTTCGCAGCTGACGCTGGACTGGGACGGCGATTACACCGTCGTGGTCAGGGGCAGCTGATATTCCGATCCTTTTTCCGGTCCGTCGCTCCCTGGTTTAAAGCGGGCCTGTGCCAAACGAGAGATCTGTTTTCTTTTTACGGCGCTGCACTCACCCAAACTAATATATTCGGGGATGGCGATGTGAGGCAGGGCATAAAGCAACGGCGGATATTCCGTACCTGGAATTACTCCCCTTTGAATGCCTGCGGTATCCGGGGAATGGCGGCCGGCATATGCTAAGAAGTGTTTCCGGGAATGATCATGAAGGAATGGCATACGGTGACGGGCGGATCCGGTGGGC
>DASPUR010000154.1:0-2888 GCA_035622795.1 Methanoregula sp.
GGTGGCGAAGCAGGCCGAGGTAATAGTTGCGCCGCTTGTTCGCTTCGATCCTCTTGTAGAATTCCCGGGTTTTCTGGTCCTCTTCCGGCAGGGCCGGTTCGTCGGAACCCGGTACGGTGGAGCCGAATTCATGTTCCACGGTCTCCTTCCGGGATATCTCCAGGTTCTCCGGGGGGAGCATCATGGACAGGATCCAGATAAGGACGATCGCACCCGCCGGGATGCAGATGTACATCATCGGCAGGATCCAGGCCATCCCCGTGGAGTTGGTCATGCCCTGTGCCACGATCATGATGATCAGGGCGATCGGCCCGGCGACGAATGCCGTCACATAGACCTCTGCCATGATCTCGATGGTCTTTAACACCATCTCGAGTTCCTGTTTTGCCTGGTCCCGGTAGTATTCGGTCTTCGCCCCGAGATAGGTGGCGACATTGCCCCCGCTGTCGAATACAATGGCGAGATCATTGAGGAAATCGCGGAGGTTTGCAGACGGGGTGGTGTTCTGGAGGTCCTTCATCGCGGCATTGAGATCATCGCCGAAAAGTTCGACATCGCGGACGATCATGCCGAACTCCTTCGAGATCTCGCCGAACATGTCCTGCTCCTCGTACACTTTCCGGATGATCTCGTAGGGTGGCATCGTGGTCGAGAGAGCCTGCATGTAGGAGATTGCATACGGCATATCAAGGTCGATCCGGCTCTTCCGGCCCTGGGCAACGATCTCCGGATAGTACATCTGCATCGCGTACTGCCCGGGAACGATCAGGAGGAAGAGGAGGATCCAGAGGAGTGTTCCGGAGGTCTGCAGTCCGAAGATATCCAGCTCAAACCCGCTTAGCAGGAAGAAAAACCAGAGCGTGAGAAACATCAACAGCGTCCAGCCGAGGTTGACCCGGACCATCCTGAGATATTCCTCAGCGGTGACGGGCATGTGGGCCGACCGGAGCACGGAGCGCAGGTTGGTCCCGTGGATCATGATCTCAAAATCGGTGAGCCTCTTTTCAGCGTCGCGAATGAACGGCGGCAGGACCATGATTTTTTTATTCCCCGAGATCGTGGATGGCGTTTGCAAGCTCCCTCAGGGTCGGGGGCCTGACTTCGAGGGCCCAGCTGAAGAACTCCTCGCGCTTTTTCAGCTGCTGCTCCAGTTCTTCCCCGTCCCAGCCGCAGTGGAATGCGATCTCGTCGAGTACTCTTGATTTCCGGAACTTCCGGATGAAGGCATCGCGCCGCGAATCCCACTCAAAGAGGAGGACCGGGTTGATCTCTCCTGAATTCGTGACCTCGATCTCGTGGATGGAGATACAGCGCCGGATCCTGGTCTTGCCGAGCGTATAGATGGACTGGACCACCACCAGGTCGAGGGCCTGGAACATCACGGGTGGCACGTTGATCGGGTCGTGGGTGAGCCGGTTGATCGCTTCGTGCACGCTTCCCGCGTGGATGGTCGAGAGCGTTGCATGCCCGGAGTTCATGGCCTGGAAGAGGGTCTGGGCCTCCCGACCCCGGACTTCGCCGACGATGATATATTCCGGGCGCTGCCTCATGGATGCCTTGAGGAGGGAGAAGAGATCGATGTCGCCCTTGATCCCTTCCGCATTGAGCTCCCGGGTCTGGGTCGGTAGCCAGTTCTTGTGGGGGAGCTGGATCTCGCGGGTGTCCTCAAGCGAAACCACCTTGGCGTTCTGCGGGATGAAGAGAGAGACCGCGTTCATCATGGACGTCTTCCCGCTTGCAGTGCCCCCGACCACGAGCAGGCTCTTCCGGTGCTCTATCGCGAGCCAGAGGAACGCGAGCGTCTGCGCATCGTAGGTCCCGAACCGGATGAGGTCGAGCGGCGTCATCGGCTCGGCCCGGAATTTCCGGATCGTAAACGAGCTTCCCTTGGTGGAAACGACCTCGCTGTACGTAATCTGGATCCGGGCGCCGTCCGGCAGGGTCGCATCGACCATCGGGTTCGAGAGCGACATCTGCTTGTTGGCCTTCTGGGCGAGTTTTAAGACGAACTGGTTCAGCTCTGCCTCGGTGAACGTGATACTGGTCGGCAGGCTCCCGTACGTCCGGTGAAAGATGAAGACCGGAAGGTCGTGGCCGTTGCAGCTGAGATCCTCGAGCGCCGGATCCCGCATGAGGACATCGAGCGGACCGTACCCGGAGAGGTCCCTCCGGATGTAGTAGTTCAGGACAGCGATCCGGTCTTCTGGGATATCGGGATCGAACTGCCGGATGATACGTCCCACCGCATCGGGATCGATGCGCTCGTCCTTCCCTTTCACGGTCTCATCGTAGATGATGATATCCCGGAGGTGCGTGTAGGTCTCCATCAGGATGGTCTTCTCTTTCCGGGTAATGGCCGGCTCGGTTACGACATAGGTGAAGCCCTCGTCCCTTACCCGCTCGATCTTTACGTAGGAATACGGCTCGGTGACCCAGTAGCGTTCGAGGACGGCAAGGGAGGGTTCTTCCGGTATTTCCGGTGTCGCGCACACCTGACCACGGGACTCGTACCGGCCGCAGTCCGGTGCCACACCCGTTGTTGTGGGGAGTTCCGCTGAGAGATTTTTGAGTTCCGGGAGTGCGTGGCACTCCGGTATTTCACCGGGAACTGCGGGGGACCGGGCGATCATTCCGGTAAGTTCATGGTGGGCGGGATATTCCGCTGAGCCATCGGGAGCCGGAACTGGTGCCATTTTTTCCCGGGTGAACCCCGCGGGAGCCAGGCCTTCCGGTAATATCGCTCCCGTATCGCCAGTGTGGCGAGCGCCGCCGATGCGAGGGCAACAAGACTCAGGGCGATGAAGGCCGGCAGGGAAAGGTCGATGAACAGGACGATGAAAGCCGATACGACTGCTGCTGAGACAATCGCTGAAAGCGCGATAACGCCC
>DASPUR010000155.1:0-6189 GCA_035622795.1 Methanoregula sp.
AACGGTCGCGTTCTCGTCCTTGTCGATGACCGTGACCCGGAACCAGCTGTTCTCGTCAGGACGCGTGACATTGATAATTCTCCCGTCCTCACCGGTCTTGACGATGTCCCGGTTGGGAATCCATTTTTCATCGGTCGAGAGTTCGGGAGTGATGTTGAAGGAGATGGTCATGGGGGGGTTGATCAGGTGGTAGGAGATCGCGCTCTCGTTGAATTCGTAGAGCTGGCCCTCCTTGAAAATTACCACATTGTCCTCGGGAGGCAGGGTCGGGGCCGGTATGATCTTCGCGTGCGTAAAATCATTTAAATCGTCTTCCCCGTCCGGGATTGGGGTTTCATACTGGACGTACATCTGCGTGGGGGATGTTCCCGAAAGCGAAGGCGCCTGGTCTGATGGCGGCATGCTGCCGTTCTGGACCGAAGCGGAGCCGCTCGCTCCCGTTATATCCCCCCAGAACCCGGTTGATGTGTTCCCCGCCGCATCGGGTTGCACCGTCTGGGAATCTGCGGAAACGACCGGTTTCTCCGGGGATCCGGCAATGGCCGTATCGTCAGGTGGTGAAAGGAACAGGGAAGAATCGGAGGAGTCCCTCGTGGGGTCGGACTGGAGCTGCTCCTGAGCAGGAAGTGGCGCGGTCGGGACCACCTGGGATGCCTGGACCTGCGTTGCTTCCTTCGGAATATTCCCTGACTGGGGCAGCGTCGAAGTCAGAGACGTTGTCTCGATGATGATGATGATAAGCATCAACCCGAACACGGTTGAGATCAGTGACTTCTGCATATCAATTCATACAAATAACCTGATCGTTTATATAATATTTCTTCGTACAAAAGTTCTTATCTGGAACCGGTTTGGTACACCGCTGAACCTGCTGGTTCTGCCACGGTCCCGGCCGGCATTTCCGGACCGGATAAGGGGGGATAGTTTCCGAAAGAATAACAACCGTCCCTGCGGCAGTCCCCTACCTGAATCCTGCACCGATGCCGGCAGGGGCAAAGCCGGAGCAATGGGTAAATAGCCCGGAACAATCATACTGCTGAACCACGGAAGCAGAGGGAGAAGGCTGATCGAATGATCGATGAGGATCCTATAACGGTTGTCATACTCAGCGGGCCGGGGTCTCCCGAAGATCCCCTGAACCGGCACCTTCTCCGCATCACCGGGGCGCTGGAGGAGAGCGGGATCCGGATCCGGAACCAGGAGGTGTCCGGTGACCCTGCGGTTCTCTCCGCCCTCCTCGCAGATGCCGATTGTATCGTGACAGGGTGGGAGACCGCTTCCGGGCCTCGCACGCAGGGGCCGGAGAAGCCCGGGATTATCGATGAAATCCGCACATACAACGAAGAAATTCCTGTCTTTGTCGTCGGTAACATCGGCGAGTCACCGGTAAAGGTCACCCTCGATATCATGCGTCAGGCAACCGAGTACCTGTGGCCCCCGGAGGATACCCCGGACTTTCTTGCAGGCCGGCTGGTATCTGCCGGCAGGAAATACCGCGATACGGTCTGCCCCCCTTTTTTTCGCGCGATCCGGAAATTTTCCCGGGAGTTTGAGTACTCGTGGCATACCCCGGGACACGCGGGAGGCAATGCGTTCAGGAAGTCGCCGGCCGGCTGCCGGTTTCTCCGGTTTTTCGGGAAGAACCTGTTCCGAGCCGACCTCTCGGTATCGGTGAAGGAGCTGGGGTCGCTCCTCAACCATACCGGCCCGATTGGCGATGCGGAAGAATTCGCTGCCGGAATCTTTGGATCGGACCGGACCTATTTCGTGACCAACGGCACATCAACCGCGAACCGGATCGTCTTCCTCGGGAATGTCTCCGCCGGCGATTTGGTACTGATCGACCGGAACTGCCACAAGTCCGTCGAGCACGGGGTCACGATGACCGGGGCGGTTCCGGTGTATCTTATCCCCCAGTGGAACCGCTACGGGATCATCGGCCCGATCCCCGCTTCCCGTCTTGCACCGGAACGGGTCATGGACCTCGTCAGGAGTACGGTGCATCTTCCCGTTCCGCCCGGTACTGCCCCGGTAATGGCGGTCATCACGAATTCAACGTATGACGGGCTCTGCTACCGCGTCCCGGTGCTGAACGATCTGCTGGGAGCAAGCACCGACCGGATACTCTATGACGAAGCATGGTTCGCCTACGCCCGGTTCAGTCCGCTGTACAGCGACCGGTTTGCCCTGTGCGGCGGTAAGGACCCGGCAGGTCCCCTTCTCTTTGCAACGCAGTCCACCCATAAGCTTCTCGCCGCACTATCGCAGGGGTCGATGCTCCATGTCCGGAAAGGAAGGGCCCCGTTCGATCACGGGCGTTTCAATGAAGCCTTCATGATGCTGGCCTCAACTTCCCCGTCCTACCCGCTCCTTGCATCCCTCGATGTCTCTGCAAAGATGATGGAAGGGGAGCCGGGCACCGCGCTGATCACCGGATGTATCGAAGAAGCGGTCCGGTTCCGCCGCCTTATGGCACGGTTCCGGCGCGATATCCGTGCTGCATCACCCGGGACCGACTGGTGGTTTGATGTCTGGCAACCCGGACAGGTGACGGATCCGGGGACCGGAAAAACCGTTGCGTTTGCCGATGCGCCCGTAAGCCTTCTCCGCGATACTTCCTCGTGCTGGGTCCTCCGCCCGGGAGATTCCTGGCATGGTTTTTCGGATCTTGAACCGGATTACTGCATGCTCGACCCGATCAAGGTCACGGTGATCACCCCGGGGATCAGGGATGACGGGACCCCCGATGCAACGGGAATCCCTGCCCCGATCGTTGCAAAATTCCTGGAATCCCGGGGGATCATCAGCGAGAAGACCGGGGATTATACCCTCCTTTTCCTCTTCTCGCTCGGCGTCTCAAAAGGCAGGTCCGGCACCCTTGTCTCCGAATTATTCGAATTCAAGCGCCATTTTGACCAGTCGGGGCGGATCTCCGAAGTCCTTCCCTCCCTTTCCGAACACTGGCCGGACCGCTACCGGAATACCACCCTCCGCGGACTGGCTGAGGAGATGCACCGGTATATGTCCGGGTCCCGGATGGGAGAGCTCCTGCGGGCTGCATATGCAGAAGCCCCTGTGCCCGCCATCGGATATGCGGACGCCTATAGGCAGCTCATGAAAGGTGACGTGGAACGGGTTCCGGTGCACCGGATGGACGGGCGCGCTGTCGCTACCGCAATTGTCCCGTACCCCCCGGGTATCCCCCTCCTCCTCCCCGGGGAGCGGGCCGGGGGGCTCCATGGACCGGTGCTCAAGTACCTTCTCGCACTCCAGGAATTCGACCGGGAATTCCCGGGTTTCGCGCACGAAATACACGGTATAGAAAATGCCGGTGGCGAATTCACTGCTTTTTGTATCAGGGAACCCGGTCAATAATCCGGGGCCTCCCCGATGTAGCCGTTGATTGCAGTAAGAATCGAGCTGTCCATCAGTACGGAGAAATCGGGGTTGACGACAAAGACGGGAAAAAGGCCGGCGAGCGAATTCTGTTCGACCTGGTAGATCTTGGACTCGAGGAGTGCGGTCATCGAATCGAGGCGGTCATCAGGCTCCAATGGACCGGCGTCCTGGCCGTACCCGTCGCTGCCTGGAAGTCCTGCGAGCGCCTCTTCCTTGAAATCAAAAAGGCGCCGGGCTATCGTGCGGCTCGAGATCCCGTGGATGAACCGGACAGCAAAATACTGGCTGAGCGCGAGCGTGGCCAGGAGGAAGACGAGATACCCGATGGCTGAGAGGCCGGATTCAGAAAGGAGCATGGATACCGTAAATCCCGGTAGCAGGATAATCGTCGTGATAAATAACACGAGCGATACCATGAACCCGGAAAAAAAGAGAGCGGTTATGACCCATGACGGGACCTTTTCCCGGTGCATCCGGTCTTTCACTCTCCTGACGTTACGGACGAACCGTGTCGAGAAGGGTTCGGTCTTCCAGACCAGCGCATAAAATATGATGATGAGCAGTTCCTGCAGGATCACGATCTGGAGCGTGAATGACGGTACTTCTCGTGCCCTGAGCGCGATGAGCGAGAATGCGAGGTCCACCGAGAAGATGCAGCAGATACCGGCAGAGAGGGCACGGCTGTTGATAAAAAAGGCGTTCATGACAAGCCGGGTCATGCGGGAAGTTCCCGGGACGAGGCCGATCTTCTGCAGCCAGGAAAAAAACCGGGCTATATCCGGTTTGATCAGGACAGCCCGCGACCTGCTGGTGGGGACGAGGAGAGAGACGAAATAGAACATATTCAGGTAGAAACTCGCCGCTATGAAGAGAGGGATATAGTCCGGGCGTGCCAGGAAAAAGATCCCGTTGACCAGAAGACAGAGTGCGAGGATGAGCTTCTCAACAAAACGTGTTCCCCCGGTAGCGAGAAGGTGTGCCCGCTGGCCGGCAACCGCTATCCTCTCGTTCCGGACAACGTCGGGGAATCCCGTCACCGCGTCCGGGCCTTCCGGCTTCCCTGTGATCATAAAAAAACCCCGGGGATCGTGAATTCCTGGTGCATGACGGATCGGGCGCGAACCGGGTGTGGATTCATGGTAAACGGACACGGGGCTGCCATGGTTCCGGAAGGTTCGGCTGCATGGCGGTTCCGGGGATTTACGTAGTGTTTTTCATGCTAATCTTAAGAATAATACGGTTGAAAAACGTTGTGAGCGTGTATCAAGCCTATGGCGAGATTTGAACTCGCGGCTTCTTCCTTACCAAGGAAGCACACTGCCAGGCTGTGTCACATAGGCACGAGGTTAATGCTCTGGTCCCGGGCGCTGTTATTTTGCGTCCGATCAGAAGTCAGCGACCGCCCGTACTCCCGGAGGGTTGCCTACTACTGTTGTGAGTTATCCTAATAAAATATTACGGAGATTCCGGCCCGCCGGCGCCGGCGGGGTCCTTGCGGTCCGGGCCCGAAAGCACCATCCCGATACGCACCCTTATGTGAGCCTGCCGTGAAATAGTACACTGATTCCATGGCCACGGGAACGGAGATTGCCGGTAAATTACGCGATCTGGTGGATCGCGACATGACGTTCATGCACATCTGCGGTACGCACGAAGCCGCTATCGCCCGGACGGGGCTCCGGAGTCTCCTTCCCGACCGGCTGAAAATTGTCATGGGGCCGGGGTGCCCGGTCTGCATCACCCCGCAGGGGGAGATCGATGCGGCACTGGAGCTTGCCCGCAGGGACTGCATCGTCGCCACGTACGGCGACCTCCTCCATGTACCGGGTGCCACGGGGACGCTCGAGTCGAGCGGGGGCGATGTCCGGATCGTCCAGGGCGTTCACAAGGCAGTGGAGATTGCCGGGAAAACGGACAAGGAGGTCGTCTTCATCTCCGTAGGGTTCGAGACCACCGCCCCGACCGTTGCAGCGTCCATCCTCGCTCACCCGCCGGATAATTTCTCCATCCTCTCGTGCCACCGGATCGTCCCCCCGGCAATGAAATGGCTCCTCGAGCAGGGCGAGGCAAAACTCGACGGGTTCATGCTTCCCGGCCATGTCTGCACGATCATGGGATACAAAGAGTACGAACAATTCCCGGTACCGCAGGTCGTGGCCGGGTTCGAGGCGGAAGACATCCTCCTCGGACTCTTCATGCTTGCGGAGCAGGTACGGGAAGGTACTCACCGGGTCGACAACGCTTATCCCCGGGCAGTCTGCCGGGAGGGGAACGAGAAGGCGATCCGGATCATGTACGAGGTCTTCGAGCCTTCGGATGTCGAATGGCGCGGGTTCCCGGTGATCCCCGGATCGGGCCTCCGGCTGAAAAAGGAATTCGAACAGTACGATGCGCAGAAGAAGTTCGGGATCGTCTATAAACACGTCACCAAGCATTCCGCATGCATCTGCGACAAGGTCCTCCGGGGTATCGCCTCCCCCTCGGACTGCAAGCTGTTCGGGAAGGTCTGCAGCCCGCGGACGCCGGTAGGCCCCTGTATGGTCAGCCACGAGGGCGCCTGCAAGATCTGGCATATGTACCAGAAGAAAGCGGCGTAGTTCGGATGGGCCGGATCACGGGCATCCGGCAGACCGATCATGGGATGTGCCAATCGGAGGCCATTTCAGCCTCCGTTCACGCATTTTTGGAGAGCGGACAACGGTTTCGCGTCAGAAAACAGCGGAGTAGTTCACCAAAACGCCTGTTTTGACCGCGGAACTGCCGGGATCCGGCCTATCCGCCCCCGGAAAT
>DASPUR010000156.1:0-2091 GCA_035622795.1 Methanoregula sp.
ACATCATGGTGATGACCTGGCTGACCGGCATGGTCGGTGCGACCGTGCTCACCGGGCTGCTCATCATGTCGCCGACGGTTACGTCCTGCAGGAGGAAACTGTACTTCACCGCGGTCGACTCCGTGCTCGCCCCGATGTAGATGAAGAGAGCGATGAGGAGCAGGAACGGGTTGAAGAAGACGATGCCGACTATCCCGAAGAGGATCGCAAACCCCCTCCCGACGTCGGCTGCAATACGGGTGGCCCGGTGGAGCGGCATCCTCTTTGCGAGGAACGCCCGGAGGACCCTGCCACCATCCATCGGGAAAGCAGGAAGGAGGTTGAAGGCAAAGAGGATGATGTTGAGTACTCCGAGGTACCCGAAGACAAAGACAAAGGCTCCGGAGGTCGGGGGATCTGCAATCGCTGACGGGATCACGTAGACGATTGCCGATGCAACGAGCCCGACGAGGAGACTCGTGAGCGGTCCGACCAGTGCCATGGGGAGTTCGACCTTCGGGTCCGGGGTCCCCTCGTCCATGCTCGAGATCCCGCCAAAGAGCATCAGGGTGATGCTGTTGATCTTTATCCCGTTCCTCAGCGCAACAATACAGTGGGCGACTTCGTGGATGAGGACCCCGGCAAAGAGGCCGA
The DNA here is from genome assembly GCA_035622795.1 of Methanoregula sp. Lineage (GTDB taxonomy): Archaea > Halobacteriota > Methanomicrobia > Methanomicrobiales > Methanospirillaceae > Methanoregula. The sequence goes on from DASPUR010000156.1 coordinate 634, forward strand.
GTGCGACTATGGCACCGAGCACGTACGGCATGAACCCGGAGGTGATGAGGGCCGGGTCGATCGGGACTTCGTAGATCCCCTTGATCATATCGATTGTCAGGGATATCTGGCTCCCGATGATCCAGGCAAAGAGGGGTATCACGAGAAGAAATGTATAATGGATCTGGATTGGAATCTTGAATAAACGCCCGATACGGAAAGACCCGTCCATAACAAAGGATTATCTTTTTAACTCTTAAGTATATACTTTCATCTGATAACGATGGAAACCCAGATTACCGAGCTGTTCGGGCTTCAGATATACACGGACAAGGGCATGTTCATTGGCGAAGTCGAAGATGTAGTCATCGACGTAGACCAGAAGAAGATGGAGTCGATCGTGGTCGGGAAGGTCAACGAGGAACTCTTCGAGCTCAAGAACTTCAAGGGGCTCAAGATCCCGTACCGGATCATCAGCGCCATCGATGATATCGTCCTGATCCGCCACCTCCCCGGCGCATTCACCGGCGGAAGCACCGAAGAATAATCCATGCGGGGCGGCCCGCAGCCATTTTTTTCAGGCCTTTTTTTTGGATCATCGTATGGACGACCACGAAATATTTTCCGGGATAACCACCATCCCTCCTGTCATCATCCGGCTCGACGGCCGTGCCTTCCACCGCCTTACAGATGAGCTCGGGCTTGCAAAACCGTTCGATGATTTTTTCAGCAGGGCGATGACTGCAGTTTCCACCTCGCTCGTGGCGGAGAGCGGGCTCTCGCCGGAATTCGCATTCACCTTCTCCGATGAGATCAGCCTTTACCTCAAAAAACTCCCGTTCGGCGGCAGGGTCGAGAAGATCGACTCGGTTTCTGCATCGTTTGCCGCAAGCGCCCTCACCATAGCACTCGGGTGCATCGCCCCGGTCGCCTTCGATGCCCGGATCGTGCAGGCGACCCCGGACTTTGCCGTCGGGTACTTTACCGGCCGGCAGGCCGAGGCCTGGCGAAACCACATCAACGGGTACTGCCAGCAGGCGCTCATGGCAGAGGGACTCACCGGGAGGGAAGCGGCTTCCCGTCTCAAAGGGATGCCGGCAAAGGAGATGCACGAGCTGATGTTTTCGCGGGGCGTGAACCTCTCGGAGACCCCGGCATGGCAGCGGCGGGGTATACTCGTCCACAAGGAAACCTGCGAAAAGGAAGGGTACAACCCGGTGACCGGGGAGGATGTTATCGTCGAGCGGAGTGCGGTCGTGGAGAACCGGGACCTCCCGCTCTTCTCAAGTGTGGAAGGAAGGGCATTTTTGCAGGGCTTGATTGAGGGCAGTTAAAACAGAGTGACCCCCTCTTATGCCACCAGAATCGGAGAACCCACGTTTTTTTCTCCACCGCTCTTCTGTCTCCGGAAACAGCAGTCTTCCCCCAAATGGGGACGGAGCATAGTGAGATTTTCCCGACTTTACAGATAGCAAGGTG
>DASPUR010000157.1:0-36954 GCA_035622795.1 Methanoregula sp.
ATGGCACCGGCGAGATCCGGGTCGCGCTCTGGGCAGAGAAGGCTCTCGTCCCCCTTTCCCCGGGAGATCAGGTCATGGTTTTCCACGCAGCGGCAAAACCCGGCCGGTTCGGCGGGATAGAGCTGGGGGTCGGCCGGGGGAGTGCCCTTCGTGTGCCGGAGGCCGGGTCGAGCCCAATCGAATTTACCGGCACGATCCTTGCGGGAAAGGGCTGCATGTTTATCGATAATGGGGATGAGCGGTACATCATCAGCGGGGAGTTCTCCCACGGCACAGAAGTGCGGGTAGCAGGCTTACTCTCCGGGAACCGCATTGTCCCCGACCGTGTTGAACCGGCTAATGTTACGGATGAGGAGATCTTCGGGCGGATTGGGAATCTCAGGGAGAAACTCGGGCAGAATACGAAAAAGTGATCCGGCCCTTTTCCGATAATAAACCGGAGCACCGGGTCGTGGAGCTCGTCAAAAAAAACGAAATTTCCCACCTGAATTTCCCACCTCAATATGTCGGAAAATACGTGCTCTGCCACACTTTCACACCGCGCACGCCGACAGGTTATATGTGAGTGTTTATGATGTTGTTGTGCCATAGGAGTGTATAAGAAATGGCTGAAGGACCATTGGAGATTGAAGATTTACCGGGCGTTGGCCCGAGCACCGCGGACAAGCTCCGCGAGGCCGGGTACCTTTCGGTAGAAAGTATCGCGACGGCATCGCCGGCAGAACTCTCGGAGATCTCGGAGATATCCGAATCGACCGCGAAGAAGATCATCAAGGCGGCCCGCGAAGCCGCGGATGTCGGCGGGTTCAAGACCGGGAAGGATATTTTCGAGCAGCGGAAGGATGTCAGGAAACTCTCGTTCCGCGTCCCCGAGCTCGATAACCTGCTGGGCGGGGGAATGGAGAGCCAGGCGATCACCGAGATGTACGGTGAGTTCGGTTCCGGCAAGAGCCAGATCGTCCACCAGATGGCGGTCAACGTCCAGCTGGCCGAGGAGCAGGGAGGCCTGAACGGCAGCGCCATTTACATCGATACCGAGAATACGTTCCGCCCCGAACGTATCGAGCAGATGGTAAACGGCCTCGGGCTTGACGATATACCCGATGCCCAGGAGTTCTTAAACAACATCCATATCGCACGGGCGCACACCTCCGATCACCAGATGCTCCTCATCGATAACTCCCGGGAGCTCGCCAGCGAGCTGAAAGGGAGCGACAAGCCGGTCAAGCTCTTCATTATCGACTCGCTGACAGCCCATTTCCGGGCCGAGTATGCCGGGCGCGGGACGCTGGCCGCCCGCCAGCAGAAACTGAACCGGCACATGCACGAGCTCTTCAAGCTCATCGACGAGCACAACGCCGTCGGGCTCGTGACCAACCAGGTCATGTCCAACCCGGCAGTCTTCTTTGGCGACCCGACCAAACCCATCGGCGGCAACATCGTCGGTCACACCGCGACGTTCCGGCTCTACCTGCGCAAGAGCAAGGGTGGGAAGCGGATCGCCAGGCTTGTCGACAGCCCGAACCTGCCCGAAGGCGAGGCACCATTCATCGTGGAAGAGGGTGGTCTCAAGCCGTGCTGAAGGCCCTCCTCACCGACATCGACGGGACGATCACGGATCCCACGCGCCGGGTCCATACCGGTGCGGTCGAGCTAATCCGATCGCTCGTCGGTGATGGTGTCGAAGTGGTCCTTGCGAGCGGGAACACCTCCTGCTTCATGGATTCCCTTTGCCGTGTCATAGGCACCCGGGGGAGCTTCATTGCCGAGAACGGGGGTGTCTTCCGGGTCGGCTTTGACGGCGAACTGCACCTGAAAGGCAACCAGGAACCGTGCAGGAAAGCCCTTGAAGTGCTGGAGGCGCACTACGAGAAGAAAGGGATCAGGCTCGTCCCTCTGAGCCTCTCCTACCGTTTTACCGATCTCGCGATCGCACGGACCGTGCCTGCCGGGGAGATCAGGGCACTCCTGAGCGGGTACGCGGTCGACGTGATCGACACCGGGTATGCAATCCACCTGCAGGAACCCGGGATAACGAAGGGCACTGCACTCGGGCCGCTTGCTGCTGACATGGGGCTTGCTCCTTCCGATTTCCTTGCCATCGGTGACTCGGTGAACGATATCCAGATGCTGAACGCTGCGGGAATCGGCCTTGCAGTCGGCAATGCGCATACGGACACAAAGGCCGCAGCAGAATATGTGGCAGAAAAGAAGTATGGCGACGGGTTTGTCGAAGCGGTGAAAAAATATTATCCTTATTTCCGGGCCAGGTAGCGGTCGACGACGATATAGTCTTTGATATCTTTTACGGCTTCGAAGGGGATGATAAGGAGCTTGTCGTCCTCGAGGTTGTAGCCATCGGTGACAAAGGTCTGGTCCGGGTGAATGATCATCTCTATGATCTGGCCGGAGTCAAAATCGACCCGGATATTTTTCAGCGTTCCGACAAGCTTCCCGTCATTGCTCATGATCTTTTTTCGGGAGAGGCTGCGGGCAAATACACGTGTCATGAAAAAATTATGACGCGTATAAATATTTAAAGTGTTCTAAAACAGCGGGAAAAACCGGGTTTTTTCCCGATTGGTCACCTTTTCTCCGCTCATTTGAACATTTCTGCGGCCATCTGGATATCGGATCCCCGCATGGTCTTCCTTCCCGCGTGGTCCGACATCTTCTTTGCCTCTTTTGCTATGAAGATACCGTACTCCTCCATCAGCTGGGAGAGAGCTTCGGTTGCGTCGGCACTGACGCGCTCGGCACCGGCTTTCTTGATGATCCGCTCGACTGCTGCCTGGGATAATTCGGTCATGGAATGTCCTCTACTAGGGTTTAGGCTCGTTTTGTCTAAAGATGTTGTTATTTTTTTTAAAGCGAGGGAAAGACCCGCATAATGTCAGACTGGGTAAGGATACCCACCGGCCGCCCGTTTTCGACCACGATCAGACGCCCGATCTCCCGTTCCCTGAACCGGGACACGACTTCGAAGAGCCGGGTCTCCGAGTCCGCCTCGACAACGTCGGTCGTCATGATTCCGGATACCTTTGTCGAGAGGGGGATCTGCTGCTCGACCGCCTTCGCGACATCGCTTAAGGTTATGATGCCGGAGAGTTTTCCCTTGTCAACGATGGGGGCACCGTGGATGCGCTCGCGGTTGAAGAGGCTGAGGGCGTCCTGGATCGTGTTTCTGCTGGTCAGGGTCTTCAGGGGAGAGCTCATGTACGCCTTTATCGGCTGTTTGGGAAGCGAGATCATCTCGGAAGTGGAGATGAGGAGCGACTGCTTTGCCTCGTCCTTGCCAAAGACCTCGCCCCGGATCAGGAGCTTGTTCACCGGCGTCGGCCCGATGGTGATCTTGTCCCCGATCTCGAAGAGTTTGGCGCTGCCGACAAGTTTTATGACAGCATGGCAGATGTCCGGGTGGCAGAGCGTGGTAAAATCGATCTCCTGGACATTTGCTCCCTTCACGAGGTCCCCGTTCCTCCGTATGGGAACATCGTACTCCCCGCCCGGAGCGTCAGGGCTGAGTTCCCGGTAGGCTATGGCGGTCGGTATATACCCTCCCTTCGGGCCCGGGACACCGTCCACGAGCCCTATCGCCTTCAGCGCCTGCATCTGGTTGCGCACGGTCCCCGGGTTGCGCTGGATCATGTCGGCAATCTCCTCGCCTTTTATTGAGTGGGACTGCTGGTGATAGAGCGTGATGAGAGTGATGAGGATGTCTCGCTGGATCAGGGACAAGTCCATAACGCTAAACCGTATGGCTTTCATAAATATATAGGTAGGCGATTTGTGGAATTCGAGAAAATGCCGACGGTGCCGACCGCGGATGAGATCCTTGACCGGAGTTTCCGCCGTGCGGCAAAGAAGATGAAAGAGAAGGCCAACCGGGACCGGGCAAACGAGGAGTTTGTCCGGGCCGTGGGTGCGGCGATCCACGACCGGCTGGTCTATATCATACGGGGATTCCCGGAGTTCGACAAAATCCCCCCTTTTTACCGGGAACTCACCGAGATCCTGTATGGCGTGGAGCGGATAAAGCAGTCGCTCGGCGCTGTCGGCTGGGCTGCGAAGCACACAAAGATGGTCGGGAACCAGATCGCGGTCCAGTCACGGAGAGCAGAGGACACCCTCGTCCTCCGGAAGCGTGCGGTCGCACGCCTTGCCTCGATGGTCCGCCAGATTGACGGCGACCTTAAGTTCCTCAACGAGGTCCGGAATGTCCTGCGGAAGCTCCCCCACGTCGAGGACGCGTTCACCATCGTGATCGCGGGATACCCGAATGTCGGGAAGTCCTCGTTCATCCGCCGTGTCTCATCGGCTGAGCCGCAGATCGCGTCGTACCCGTTCACCACAAAAGGAATCATAATCGGCCACCGGGATATCGGGAGGGAACGGATCCAGTTCGTGGACACGCCCGGGATCCTCGATCGCCCCGCAGAGGAGCGGAACCAGATCGAGCGGCAGGCGCTCGCAGCGATGATGAACGTTGCCGATCTTGTCCTCTTCATCCTCGACCCGTCAGAGCACTGCGGGTTCCCGATGCGGGTGCAGCTCAACCTTCTTGCTGAGGTGAAGGGGATGGTCGACGCACCGCTTCTCATCGTCGCGAACAAGTCCGATATTACCGAAATGGAGGGCTATCCGGCCATGTCGACGCAGACGGGCGTCGGGGTCGATGCCGTGCTGGCTGAAATCCTCACCCACAAGCCGGAACGCAGTAAGAAGAAACGGGATGCACCACTTGATATCCGTTCACCCCTCCCACCTGTTTCAGAAGCAGGCGGCCCGGACGGGTCCGCTGCCACCGATCCGCAGGGCAACCCTGTTCGGAAGCCAAAGCCGAAGCGTCCCCGGAAGCCGCGGACGGTTGTGGCACGGGATACGGGTTAACTTCCCGGCCTCCCTCCAATCCGTTTTTTTAAATTTTATTCCCGGGAAACTACCTGCCGGTATCCGGCCGTAAATACGCGGGTCTGGCTTGTGCAGAGCATCATTTCTGGATATTACAGATCCCTTTAATTATTTACCAGTCGCGCGGTACACTATTTTATAACTAGTTTTTTGGAAGAGTACTTCCACCTCAGATCCGCGTTCCGTCGTGCCCTTGAACTAAACCGCTTCGTTTCCGGACAGTCCGGATCGCCCGGAAATCAATGCCCATATATACCAGCAGCCAGCACGCTGGTACCAGCGAACACTCCAGCACCAAAACCGGGAGTGGATCGGTATCACGGAGGTCTTGCACGCGTGGCACTCTCACGGCTCGTATCGATGGTAAGGAAACAGGCCCGGCCGGCGATCATCGTATTCCTGCTGATAACCCTGATTACGGGCATAATCTACCCGCTCGTCATCACCGGTCTCGCCCAGCTGGTATTCCCGGTCCAGTCAAACGGTGACCTTATCCTGCACGACGGGAAGATTGCCGGCTCCGCTCTCATAGGCCAGCCGTTCACATCGCCGAAGTATTTCTGGGGCCGGCTTTCCGCGACGAGCACATTTCCGGATAATGCCGGCGTATCATCAGGATCGAATATCGGCCCTTCGAACCCGGCACTCCTTGATGAGGTAAAAGCCCGGGTTGACGCCCTTCACTCCGCAGATCCTTCCAATACCCGGCCCATCCCGGTCGACCTCGTCACCTCCTCGGGGAGCGGCCTCGATCCCGACATCAGCGTTGCAGCCGCGGAATACCAGGTCCCCCGCATCGCCCGGGAGCGGAACCTGAGCGAGAGCGTGGTATCGGCTCTGGTGACACAGCAGACCCTGGGCCAGCAGTTCGGTATCCTGGGTGAAGCCCGGGTCAATGTCCTGCAGCTCAACCTCGTCCTCGACGATCTTAGTTCGGGCCGCATTACGGTATCTCCCTCGGCCGGTCTGCAGGATGTTTCGCCCCCGCTCGTCCTTGGCCTGAGGATGTCGGACTGGGTCCAGCTTATCCTCTTCTTCGTGATCCTTGCCGCCCTTATCGTCCCGGTCGGCGGCTGGATGGCGAGGGTATATTCCGGCAGTCATACCTTCATCTCGCCCATTCTCGATCCGGTCGAGCGGTGGATCCTCTCGGCATCGGGACCCGGAAGCGGTGAGGAGATGGACTGGAAGATGTTCTCCGTCGCCATGATGGTTTTCTCGGTTATCGGCATCGCCGTGGTCTTTGTCCTCCAGATGGTCCAGCAGTTCCTGCCCCTCAACCCGGCCGGAGTCGGCCCGGCTGCGTGGGACCTCTCGCTCAACACCGCGGTCAGTTTTGCCACGAACACCAACTGGCAGGCATATGCCGGGGAGACGGGGGTCAGCTACCTTACCCAGATGATCGGCCTGGCGGTCCAGAACTATATGTCGGCCGGAGTAGGTATGGCCGTCCTCATCGGGTTCATTTACGGCTTTTCGCGCAGATCGGCGTCCACGATCGGGAATTTCTGGGTTCTCCTCATCCGCAGTATCATGATCCTCCTCCCCATCTGCATCATCATCTCGCTCCTGCTCGTCTCGCAGGGTACCGTACAGACCTTCAGCGGCCCGGTGACGGTACCGCTCCTCGACCCGGTCAACGACAGCACCGGTCACCTCATCGCCACCCAGTCGATCCCGCTCGGTCCTGCCGCCTCGCAGATTTCCATCAAGCAGCTCGGAACCAACGGAGGCGGTTTCTTCAATGCCAACTCCGCCCACCCGTTCGAGAATCCCACGCCGTTTGCAAACCTTCTCGAAGTCATCGCAATCCTCATCATCCCGACTGCACTCTGCTATACCTTCGGGAAGATGATCGGGTCGGGAAGAAAAGGGATCGCGATCCTCATCGCCATGACCCTCATCTTCGTACCGCTCCTGGGAGTCTGCATCTGGTCGGAGGTGAACGGCAACCCGGCATTCACGCCCCTCGGGATCGACCAGAACCCGGCCCATCTCCAGCCCGGCGGGAACATGGAGGGGAAGGAGGTACGGTTCGGCCCCGTGCAGTCCGCCCTCTGGTCGGTGGTCACCACGGTTACCTCGTGCGGTGCTGTCAATTCGATGCACGATTCGTTCATGCCTCTTGGAGGGCTCGTCCAGATGTTCGGCATCCAGCTTGGCGAGGTGGTCTTTGGGGGAGTCGGCTCCGGCCTCTATTGCATGCTCATCTTCGTCATTCTCGCAATGTTTATCGCGGGGCTGATGGTGGGGCGTACCCCCGAGCTGTACGGCAAGAAGATCGAACCGTACGACATGACCCTCACCACGATCCACATCCTCATCCCGATCTTCCTCATCCTCGGCCTCACCTCAGTTGCTGTCCTGACGACCGCAGGGACATCGGCCGTCTTCAACCCGGGGCCCCACGGTTTCTCCGAGATCCTGTACGCGTTCAGCGAAGCTGCACAGAATAACGGCAGTGCGTTCGGCGGGTTGTCGGCAAACAATGTGTTCTACAACCTCACGACGGCATTTGCCATGTTTGTCGGGCGCTATGCGGTGGCCATCATCACGCTCGCCCTTGCAGGATCTTTTGTAGCAAAGAAGATTGTCCCCGCTAGCGACGGGACGCTCCGGGACCACCGGCCGCTCTTCATCTTCTGGGTGGTCTTTGTCGTGATCATCATCGGGGCGCTCAGTTTCCTCCCTGCGCTCTCGCTGGGGCCGGTCGCCGAATACCTCACCATGATCGTACGGGGGGCTGCCCATGTCTGATCCCGCAGGCAGCCGGAACCCGATGGAGAAGCAGTACGCTCTCTACCGGCGGGCACTCATCGACGCGTTCCTCAAGCTCGACCCCCGGACCCTGTACCGCAACGTGGTCATGTTCGCCGTCGAGATCGGCAGCGTGATAACCACGCTGCTCTGGCTGGAAGCGCTGGGCGGCCACGGCGAGGCACCCCCGGGATTCATCGGTTCGATCGCAGCGTGGCTCTGGTTCACCGTCCTCTTTGCAAATTTTGCGGAAGCCCTCGCCGAAGGAAGGGGGAAGGCCCAGGCTGAGGCCCTCCGGAAGATGCGGCGTGACACCGAGGCGAAGAAACTCTACACCGGGTACGGAATCGTGAAGGGGAAGGAACCTGTCCCGGGAGACTTCACGCTGGTCTCCTCGTCGTCCCTGCGGAAGTCGGACCTCTACTACGTAAAAGCCGGGGACACCATCCCGGTCGACGGCGAGGTTGTCGAGGGAGTTGCCTCGGTCAACGAGAGTGCGATCACCGGTGAGAGCGCGCCGGTCATCCGGGAATCCGGCGGCGACCGGAGTGCGGTCACGGGCGGAACGGTCCTCCTATCCGACTGGCTCATCATCCGGGCGAGCGCGGATCCCGGAGAAGGGTTCCTCGACCACATGATCGGCCTCATCGAAGGCGCAAAACGGCAGAAGACCCCAAACGAGATCGCGCTTAACATCCTCCTTGTCGGGCTTACGGCGGTCTTCATCATGGTCTGTGCGTCGCTCTGGGCATTCTCCCGCTACAGTGTCAGCGCGGCAGGCACCGGTGTTCCGGTCACCGTCACCGTCCTCATAGCCCTCTTTGTCTGCCTCGCCCCTACGACGATAGGCGGCCTGCTCAGCGCCATCGGTATCGCCGGGATGGACAGGCTCATCCGGCGCAATGTCATCACGACCTCCGGCAGGGCAATCGAGGCCGCAGGAGACATCGACGTCCTCCTTCTCGACAAGACCGGGACGATCACGCTCGGGAACCGGCAGGCCGTCGAGCTGAAGCCGGTCGACGGGGCCAATATTATGGAGCTTGCCGAGAACGCCCAGCTCGCGTCGCTCGCGGACGAGACCCCGGAGGGGAGGAGCATCGTTGTCCTCGCAAAGGAGAAGTACGGGCTTCGCGGGAGGACCGTGGGGGCTTCCGATTCGGTTCCGGAGACGCAGTTCATCCCGTTCTCGAGCCATACCCGGATGAGCGGGGTAGACCAGGGCGATGTACAGGTCCGGAAGGGGGCGGCCGATGCCCTGTTTGCGCACATCCGTAACCGCGGCAACACCGTCTCGGACCAGTTAAAAGAGGAAGTCGACGCCGTCGCACGGGCAGGAGGGACCCCGCTCGTGGTGACCCGGAACGGGAAAGCGCTCGGTGTCATCAACTTAAAGGACATCGTGAAAGGCGGGATCAAGGAACGGTTCGCCCAGCTCCGTCGTATGGGGATCAAGACGATCATGATCACCGGTGACAACCGGCTCACCGCGGCCACGATCGCCGCCGAGGCGGGCGTGGACGACTTCCTCGCGGAGGCGACTCCGGAGAGCAAGCTGAAGATGATCCGGGAATACCAGGCAGGCGGGCGGATGGTCGCGATGACCGGTGACGGCACCAACGACGCCCCGGCCCTTGCCCAGGCGGATGTGGCCGTTGCAATGAACACGGGGACCCAGCCGGCCCGCGAGGCGGCGAACATGATCGATCTCGAGAGCAACCCGACAAAACTCATCGAGATCGTGGAGATCGGAAAGCAGCTCCTCATGACCCGGGGGGCGCTCACCACCTTCTCCATAGCAAACGATCTCGCGAAGTATTTCTTCATCATCCCGGCCGCTTTCGTCTCGACTTTCCCGGCCCTCGCGACCCTGAATGTCCTCGGCCTCCAGAACGCGATCCTGTCGGCAGTCATCTTCAACGCGCTCATTATCGTCGCGCTCATCCCGCTCGCCCTCCACGGCGTGGCTTACCGCCCGATGACCGCGGAGGAGTCCCTCCGGAAGAACATCCTTTTCTACGGGATCGGAGGGATTATTGCCCCGTTCATCGGGATCAAGATCATAGACATCATTCTCGTGCTCCTTGGTGTAGGAATGAGGTAATATGCCGGCACCCCGCGACTTCCGTCCCGACCCCGATACCCTCCTTGCACGCGTGCAGGGTGAAGAGCGGCAGAAGGGCCGGGGCAAGCTCAAGATCTTCCTGGGCTATATCGCCGGTGTCGGCAAGACGTACGAGATGCTCCAGGCAGCGCACCTCCGCCGGCGCGGGGGAATCGATGTCCGGATAGGGTACGTGGAGACACATGGCCGGCCGGAGACTGACGCGCTCCTTTCCGGGCTCACCCTTATCCCCCGGAAGATGGTGGAATACCGGGGCGTAACCATCCTGGAGATGGACCTCGATGCGATCCTTGCTGCCCGCCCCGAGCTCGTCCTCGTCGACGAACTCGCCCACACCAATGCCCCGGGCTCGCGCCACCCGAAGCGGTACCAGGATGTCGAGGAGATCCTCGACGCCGGCATCGACGTATACACAACCCTGAATATCCAGCACGTCGACAGCCTCAACGATGTCGTCGCCCAGATCACCGGCGTGATCGTACGCGAGACCATCCCGGACCGCGTCATCGACGAGGCAAACGAGATCGAACTTGTCGACCTCGCCCCACCCGAGCTCCTCCAGCGGCTCAAGGAAGGAAAAGTGTACATCCCCGACATGGCTGCACGCGCGATCGAGCAGTTCTTCAACGAAGGGAACTTGTACGCGCTCCGGGAACTTGCACTCCGGCGTGCGGCCGAGCGGGTCGACGACCAGATGCTCGCGTGGATGCAGACCCGGGCGATTCCGGGGCCGTGGGCCGCGGGGGAGAGCCTCCTCGTCTGCGTCGGTCCCGGCCCCCTCTCGGAACGGCTGGTCAGGACGGCCCGGAGGCAGGCGGACCGGATGAACGCCAACTGGACTGCAGTCTACGTCGAGACGCCCTCCCATCACCGGCTCACCAAGGATGCCAAGGAGCAGGTGTCGCGGACGCTCCAGCTCGCGGAGAAACTGGGTGCTGCGACAGCCACCATCTTCGGGCTCAATGTCGCGAGCACCGTGCTCGACTATGCCCACAAGCATAACGTAACAAGGATCATCATCGGCAAGACCCTGCGGCCCCGGTGGCAGGAGTTCGTTTTCGGCTCGGTGGTCGACCAGCTTATCCACAACAGCGGCACCATCGATGTCTATGTCATCAGCAGCGAGGCAAACACCCCGCCAAAGCCGCTGAACCTCGAGCCCCTCCTCCCGGCCGCCCCCCCGAAGGATTATATCGCAAGCCTCGTCCTGGTCGCTATCGTCACCGGTATAGGTTGGCTCGCAAAATCGTTCATCTCCCCGGCAAACCTCATCATGCTCTACCTCCTCGCGGTCGTCGTCATCGCGTTCCGGCGGGGGCTGCGGCCCGCCATCTTCACGGCGGTCATCGGGACGCTCGCATTCGACTTTTTCCTCATCCGGCCCTACTTCACCTTCCGGGTCGCAGACACCGAATATCTCATTACGTTCGCGGGGATGATCATCATCGGCGGGCTGATCAGCCTGCTTGTCACCCGGTCCCGCGAACATGCGGTTGCTGCCCAGGCCCGGGAGAAGGAGACCTCCTCCCTCTACGCGCTATCGCAGGACCTCGCTGTCGCAGTGTCGGTCGATTCCATCGTTGCCGCGGTGACCAAGCACATCACGGAGATCTTCGGGTGGGAGACAGCTTTTCTCCTGCCGGACGGGAAGCTGCTGGCGCTGCACTCCGCAAGCCCGGGCCTCCGGCTCGATGCAGACGACATCGCAGTCGCGACCTGGGCCTTCCAGCACGGGGCCGTTGCCGGCTACGATACCGATACCCTTCACGGGTCACGGCTCCGGTATATTCCGGTCTTCACGTCCTCCGGTGTCCTCGGCGTCATGGGGGTGAAACCCTCCGAGCCCGACGGGGTCATCACCCACGAGCAGTCGCTCCTCCTCACCGCGTTTGCGACGCAGGCTGCGCTTGCGCTCGAGCGGGTGAATCGGTGCGCTCAGCCGGGGATGTGAGCATATATCTCTCCTGAAAAATTGCAGAGTCCAAATAAATCAGATTTGGAAAAGGCACCATTTCACATAGAATATTCCGACGGAGCCGGCTTCACCCGGGGATTTCGCGGTCAAAGATCCGCACAGAATTTCCGGGTTAATGGAGGGGGGGGTGGGTAACCACCCCCCCACCCCCATACCCTTTATTCCCCCCGGCTTCCCAGCTGTACCCACCAATGGACCTCCTCACCATCGTACTGGTTGGTATCGGCCTTGCTATGGACTGTTTTGCCGTGGCACTTGCCCGGGGATCGCAGCCCGGTATCGACCGGGCGAGGCTTGCCCTCGTCTTTGCCGCGGTTTTCGGGCTGTTCCAGGCAGGCATGACTGTCCTCGGCTGGGGGGCGGGCTCGCTCTTCTTGGCTGCGATCGCCCCGTACGCCCGCTGGGCTGCTTTCGTTATCCTTTCCGCCATCGGGCTGAAGATGATCGCCGGCGGACTGAAGGCTCCGGAAGCAGGAGGGCCGGTACAGGCATGCACCCTGCCGGCCTGCGAGATCCTCCTCCTCGCGGTCGCGACCAGCCTTGATGCCCTCGCCGTCGGGCTCGGCTTTGCTTTCCTCGATACCGGCATCGTGCTCCCGGCCATCGTCATCGGGGTCATCGCCGCAGTCTTCGCCGTTGCGGGCGTCTTCCTCGGCACGAAACTCGAGACGGTCCTCGGGAACAGGATCGAGATCCCCGGCGGCGTGATCCTTATCGCGATGGGGATCAAGGTCCTTGCCGGGCTTTGATGAGTATAGTCTGAGGAAATCCTTCGTGTTTTGTTCCGGAGGGATATTGCGAGGGTGACCCCCTCTCTCCCCCAAAGGGGGAGGCAGCCCAAGGGGGCAAGCCCCCTTGACCCCATTTTCGATTAAAATTTTCGCAAAGCCGCCGGAAAATGATCCACGGCCACGCTCCACGGGGCGAGCCCCGATGAGGCGGCGAGCGCCCGTGGTCTCATCGCTATCCAGGATAATCACACTTATATTTTCTAAAGAGCCCTTTTTCCAGTCAATTCCCGGAACATTAAAAAAAATGAGAAAGCCAGTCGGGCAACGATACGGAAGAATATCAGAAACTTTAGGAAAAAATCAGAAAAAACCGGTGCGATCCGCATCACACGAGCATCATGAGCGCCCAGCCGGCTGCAAACCCGAGGATCGTCCCGCCGTTGAGCGGGGGGAGCCCGGCCTGCGGATTCCCCGAGTTCACGAAATGGAGGAGAACCGAGAGCCCCAGCAGGGAGCCGGCAATTGCACCGAGCGCCGGGAGGTTGACGAACCCGAAGAGCCGCCAGCCGCCGAGGAAGACGTTGGCCGAGACGACGAGGATGGACGGCATGATCATGTCGCCCATGCCGATGATGAAGGCAGCACGCTCGCCCCCGTCGGCCAGCTTCCCGATCCCCTCTTTGATGAACGAGTAGTCCTTCCGCTTCGGGATGACAAAGAGGATAGGGGTCTTCATGTCGATGACCCCCTCGGCCAGCGTTATCATGTGTTTTGTCTTGTACACCGAGATCGCGTCATAGACCGCAAGGATGACAAGGAGGATCAGGACCGGGACGATATCGAGAGAGGCGCCGAAGATCGAGGCCACGCCCGCCCCGATGAAGATGCCGAGGATGTCGATGACATACCATTCCGGGTACCGGTACAGGAGGGCGGTTGCAACCACTGACAGGATGAGGACCGTTACCGTCGCAACGAGGGTCCCGGCATTCAGGGAGTAGACAACGAACCCCGGGACCATCGCGTCCCACCAGCCCTGAGCGGATGAGGCGATCAGCCCGAAGGCAGCAAAGACGATCGCCGCGAAGATGTACACGAACGTGAGGAAGATCGATGCGCCGATGATGAACGCGATCATTTTTTTGAGGGAATACTTGATCAGCACGAGCAGGAACGCCGTGAAGACAAGGAGAATCCCGATGAAGATGAACGGGTTTGCAACATCGGACGGGTTCTGGAACGCAACGATCCCCGTGGCCTGGACCGGCAGCGAGATGATGAGGGCCCCGATCTCGACGGCGAGGAGGAGGAGCGGCATTGCAAGGAAGGGGACGAGGCGTCTGAAATCCATACTATCTCTTTTGATATCGCGCTTTAGTTAGATTAATTACGCTGCTCTCATCATCTAACAGCATGGAAATTCGGCCGTACGCCACGGATATCCTGCTCACCGCAGTCCTGATCGTGTCTACGCTCTTCCTCGTATTCCATTATACCCAGGATCCTGCGGTCGCGGCAGCGGCAAGCCTCATGATGCTCTCCATCGGAGGGCTCTTCCTTTCGATGCACGCGAAAGTCAGGAAGCTGGAGGACGACATGCTCGTCCGTGAACGGATGATCCGGACCGGCCTCGAGGAGATATCTTCGAGGATGGTACAGAAGTACGATGCAGCGCGTGCGCACCTCGACGACCTGGTCGCCGAGCTCTCGCGGCGTGCGTACCGCTGAACCCCCTGGGACTGAACCACGATGGGAGTCGCACTGCGGGATATCATCGCCGAGTACAAGGCACCGGTCACATGGGAGTCGCTGCCGGGAATAGCGGCCGTGGATGCGAACAACGCGCTGTACCAGTTCCTGACCATCATCCGCCAGCCTGACGGGACGCCGCTGATGGACCGCAAGGGCCGGATCACCTCCCACCTCTCCGGAATCCTCTTCCGGGTCTCGAACTTCATGGAGAAGGGGATCAAGCCGGTCTTTGTCTTCGACGGGGTGCCCGCGGAACTCAAGCAGGAGACGATCGAAGAGCGCAGGAAGATCCGGACCGCAGCAGGTGAGAAGTGGAGGGAAGCAGTCGAGCGTGGCGACGAAGAGGAGGCGTACAAACAGGCCCGGTCCTCGGCCCGGGTCGACGATGAGATCATCGAGGGCTCAAAGGAGCTCCTCCGGCTCATGGGACTGCCGACCGTGCAGGCGCCCGGGGAGGGCGAGGCCCAGGCCTCGTATATGGTGGCAAAGGGAGACGCCCGGTACGTGGTCTCGCAGGACTATGACACGCTCCTCTTCGGGGCGCCGAACCTCGTCCGGAACCTCACGGTGAGCGGGAAGCGGAAGATCCGGGGCAGGACGGTCACCGTCAATCCCGAACGGATCGTGCTTGCCGAAGTCCTCTCCGGCCTGAACCTGAGCCGGGAGCAGCTCGTCCAGGTCGGCATCCTCATCGGCACCGATTTCAACCCGGGGATCACCGGGGTTGGGGCAAAGACCGGCCTGAAGATCGTGCAGCGGGGCGAATTTGCACAAAAACTCGTAGAGAAGCTCCCGGGCTTCGACCCGGAACCGGTTATGGATATCTTCCTCCACCCCGATGTCACCGACGGCTATTCCCTCTCGTGGGAGCACCCCGACGTCCCCGCGATCAAGCGGATGCTCTGCGACGGGTACGACTTCTCGGAAGAACGGGTGGAAAAGGCGCTGGAGAATTTCTGCGTAAAGGCAGGGCAGCGTACCCTCGAATCCTGGTTCTGAACTTCCCGGTCCGGAAACGGCAGGGTGCGGATATGAGGTTCCGGACCGCTGGTGAAGGACTATTACGACGTTTTCCGGTAATCCGGGCGATACGGGTGAGAAAATACTCCCACTGCCTGCCATATCCCGGAATTCCCGCAACCCGATTAAAATCGTTCAATCCGGGTTTTATTCGAATAACGGCAGGAAATTTTTGCCGATGATAAAAATCTGTGCCCTATTGAGTCATCAATAGCGAAAAAGAGGCTGCTGTGAGAGGTAATTATATAAGATCTTACTCTCCACCTGTTCAGCGGTAGGAACTATTCGCGGAAATTCCGGGATACCTTTCTTCAACTGCCATTCGGATCGAGTGGATCGAATGGGGGGATGACCGACACAATGGACTAAAGCGAAGGAAGAAGGGCACGTCAATGGATCTCCTGTCGAAGTTTTATTTTAATTACCGCAAATTCATCAAAACACTCCAGATTTACCTGCTGCTTGCGGGCCCGGGCCTCATCGTAATGATCGCCGACAACGATGCAGGCGGCATTACTACCTATGCAGCTACGGGGGCAAAATTCGGGTACTCTCTTATCTGGTTCCTGGTCCTGCTCGGGCCGGTAGCCTATTTCGTGCAGGAGATGACCGTCCGCCTCGGGGCAGTGACCAAGCACGGCCACGCGGAGGCGATCTTCAGCGGCTTCGGCCCCTTCTGGGGCTGGTTCTCCCTCCTCGACCTGACCATCGTGAACTGGCTGACCATCGTCACCGAGTTCATCGGGATGACGGCGGCAATGAGCATTTTCGGCATCCCGCCGGCCGTGACGGTCGTGATTGTCATTCTCGTGATGTTCGGGATCGTCCTCTCGGGCAGGTACTGGACCTGGGAGAAGATCACGATGGCTTTCTGCCTTGTCAATCTCATCTACATTCCGGCAGCAGTGCTCGTCCACCCTTCGATCTCCGACGTCCTCCGGACCGGGCTCATCCCCACGTTCCCCGGAGGCCTCCACTCAGACCTCTTCTTTTTCATGATGGCAAACATCGGGACCACGATCGCCCCCTGGATGATCTTCTTCCAGCAGAGCGCCGTCGTCGACAAGAACATGAAGGAGAAGGATATCCCCTGGGGCAAGTTCGACACCGTGGTCGGCGCACTCTTCACTATCATCGTCGCGGTCTTCGTGATCATCGTGACCGGGACGCTCCTCTACGGCATGGACATCGAGAGTGCGGCACAGGCGATCCATGTGATCATGGGCACCCACCAGTACGTCGGGACGCTGGTCGCCATCGGCCTCTTCGATGCCGGGTTCCTCGGGGCGATCTGCATTGCGCTCACGAGCTCGTGGGCGTTCGGGGAGGTCTTCGGGTGGGCCCACTCGCTGAATTACAAGGTCAAGGAAGCGTTCTGGTTCTACGTCTTCTTCTTCGCCGGCCTCGTCACGGCCGGTGGAGTCGTCCTCATCCCCGGGGCGCCGCTCGTCCTGATCACCCTCTTCGTGCAGGTCGTAGCAGTGACCCTCCTGCCCGCGGCGCTGGTGTTCCTGATCATCCTCCTGAACAACGAGGATATCATGGGGAAATACAAAAATACCCTCTTTGACAATATCGCAAACATATCGATCGTGGTGTGCATCATCGTCTTGTCGTCCCTGTACGGCATCAGCACGCTCTTCCCGAACCTGTTCGGGTGAATGGAACCGGAGGCAAAAAAATGACAACACTTGAAGCGATCTTCGGGGAACGCATCGGCAGCGCGCTCCGGGGACCTGCCGGGAAAATTGCGCAGATTAACCGGAAGTACGCAAAGCCCACGATCCGGTTGTCGCAGGGCGCAAAACTTGCCCTGCTCTTCCTCGAGCTCTACCTGTTCTTCCTCGTTATCCTGCTCGCCTACAAGTTCTATACCGTCGTTACCGGAGGTGCATGATGGCGGAAGCGAACGCAAACCCAAACCTGCCCGTGGGGACGGCAGACCAGGCGATCTTCCTCTCCGCGATCCTGAACGCCCCGGTGACCCTGGCAGGAAAGAAGATAGGGCGCCTTGGCGACTTCGTGATAGTCGAGACGGCGAAAGTGCCGGAAGTCCGGTCCCTGTACGTGACCCGGTCGTTCGGGCACCCGAGCCTTCTCGTTCCCTGGGAAAATGTTTCCTCGTTTTCACCGAGGGGGATCGAAGTCTCCATCCCGGATCTCAGACCGTATGAGACCGAACCGGCCGAAGACGTCATCTTCCTCCGGGACTACATCCTCGACAAGAAAGTCATCGACCTCGAGGAGAGCGAGGTCGAGGTGGTGTACGATATCCGGCTCGTCCTCCGGAACCGGAAACTGTACGTGACCGACGTCGATACCGGAAAGTCTGCACGGCTCCGGCGGCTGCGCCTCGGCCTTCTCGCACGCCTCCTCTACCCCCCGGAGGGGCCTGAGTCCGAGCAGATGATATCCTGGACCTATATCCAGCCGCTCCCGACCAACATCGGGAGCTTCAAGGGCAACGTAAAACTCAACGTACTCAAGGAGAAACTGGCGGAGATCCACCCGGTTGACCTCGCGGATATCCTCGAGGAGATGGACCACGAGCAGCGGGTCGCGGTCTTCTCGAGTCTCGACCATGACCAGGCGGCCGATACCCTCGAGGAGATCGAACCGAAGGTCCAGCGTGAGATCATCTCATCCCTCTCGACCGACAAGGTCGTCCAGCTCCTCAACGACATGACCCCGGGGCAGGCGGCGGACATCATCTCGGTCCTGCCGTCTGCCGAGGCCCACGTCATCCTCGACACCATGAACGCGGAGAGCGCCCGCAAGGTACAGGCTATCATCAACCGGCAGGAAGAGAAGGTGATCCACTACACTACGCAGAAGATCCTCAGGTTCCCGCCGGAGACGACCGTGGAGTACGTCCAGAACGATTACCCGCGGCATGCCCGGGGAAAGGATGTCATCATGTACATCTACGTCGCCGACCAGAATGACCATCTCCTCGGCGTCGTCGATCTCAAGGAGCTCCTGCAGGCAGACGACAAGTCAGCCCTCCGCGACATCATGGTCGAGAGCGTGATCAGCCTCCCGTCCGGAAGCACGCTCAAGGAAGCTGCACAGGAGTTCTCCCGGTACGGGTTCCGCGCCCTGCCGGTCATCGATGACGACGAACGGCTGGTCGGGGCAATTCCGTACCGGGACGTTATGAACCTCACCCACCAGTTCATCGAGTAACGTTCCGGCCCGGCGTTTTTTTTGTTCGGGGAGTTCTTCCGGAAACGTTCCTTTTACGGTGAGAAAAAAAGGGAAAAATTGCCGGGAAGAATTACGTGCGCATCCGCACGTCCATCTGGGGGAAGGGGATCTCGATGCCCTCAGCGGCGAACCGGGCGATGATCCGGCTGTTGATCGCGTCTTTGACTTCGTCGGGAAGGTTGTATTTCCGCGCCCAGGCGTACAGGGTCAGGTTCAGGCTGGAGCCGCCCAGTTCAGTGAGGAAAACCTTTGGTGCCGGATCGGCGAGGATATACCCGGTCTTTTCACCTGCGTCTGCAGCAATCTCAAGGAGGATATGCTTTACTTTCCTGATATCGCTTCCGTATGCAACGGAGACGGGGATGGTTATCCTGAGCTTCTCGTCGGGTTCTGCATAATTTACGATAAAGCTGGAGGTGATCTTGTTGTTGGGGATGGTCACGATCTGGTAGTCGAGGGTTCGGAGCCGGGTGCTCCGGGGGCCGACCCCGATGACTTCGCCCACGTAATTGTCTATCCTGATCCGGTCTCCTTCTTTGAACGGTTTGTCGACCGTGATGATCGCGCCGCCGAAGAAGTTCGAGATGAGGTCCTGCGCTGCGAGGGCGAACGCCAGGCCGGCGATACCGGCGCCTGCCAGGAACGGGGTGATGTTGATCTCGAGGTTGACGAGGACCAGCATGATCCCGGCGAACCAGATGACGTAGCGGGCAGCAAGTTCGAGGAACTCGATGATCCGGTCATCGAGATCTCCCTCGGTCTGGTCGGCCCACCAGTGGCCGTAAATGACGATAATGTCGTGGACAAGTGACGAGACAATCCAGGTCCCGAGGAGGATATAGACCGAGTTGAGCACCTTGTCTGAGATGATCCAGGCGTACTGCGCCGGGACGATGCCTTCGTACTTTACCGCGGTGAAGAGCGATATGACGACGATCCCCACCTGGACGGGCGTTCCGATGGCTGCAACGATGATGTCGTCCCACTGGGTCTCGGTGGTCTCCGCGTATTTCTCGAGCCACTTGACAATTGCCCGCGCTACGAGGGCAAGGGCGATGCCGATTACGATGGTGGCTAGTGCGAGGACGAGGTTATCCATGTGCGTACATGTTCGGTGCCGTGGATTAAAATGGTAAGGGTTGGTTGGACAGGGCCGGGAACTGTTTCTCCGAATTTAATTCAGAATAATTATCAATATTTAAAATAAGATCACGAACAAAATAAGAATTTCTTCGACAATCCGGAAAGTTCTCAAGACTGCGGGGGTCGGCTCCGCAGTCTCCCTTCTCGCAAGTCGGGGGTTTTTAAACTTCTCTGAAATTGAAGCTCCGTCTATCCCGTTTTCCGTTGATTGTTTTGGCTCCCTTCGCCCTCTCCCAGAGCCGTTCACCGAGCTTTACCAGATCCCGGTACCCCTCCAGCACCCCGCTCCACCGGGCAGGGATTGCATCCAGCCCCCAGCAGGCCCCGGCAAGCGCCCCGGTGCAGGCGCCGACCGTATCCGAATCCCCTCCCAGATTGATGGCAGAAAGAATGGCATATTCTAAGGAGGAAGCATGCATGAAGCTGTACAGGGCAGCGTGCGAACACTGTACACTATCTAAGGAAGGTACAGGATCATACTGATCGTAATTCCCGAGAACCGTACGCACCTCAATCTCAGAACAGTTCGAACGGGCGTGGCGGAAGGCGGCAGCCCGGGAAGATCCCCGGCACAGGTCGCTCACCATGGTATTGAGAAAGGCCGAACAGTGCCCCGCGACGGGATCATGGTGTGTCAGCGCCGAGCATGCAAGACTTACCGGATATACCTCAGGGGGCGGGCAGAAGATCCCGACCGGGAATCCCCGCATCACGCTCCCGTTCGTGCGGGAACCCCCCCGCCGGTGGTGTACCAGCAGTGCGGCCCGGTGCGGCAGGGTGCCGCGGGTCACCAGATCAAAGAACATGGATGATGTCGGGCCGTACCATTCCGGCCGTTTTTCGTACCCGGCAATTAATCGCAATATAAGGTCTTTTTGGTCGAACCGGCCGCACGCAGCCAGCGATTCCGCGACCGCACAAGCCTGCAGCGTGTCGTCAGTGACCGAACCCTTTTTCCGGAAATGGCGCCCACCGGGCCGCATTTCAGTCACCCACGCTTCAGGTTGCGGAGATCCTTCCAAAGGCGCACCCAAAGCGTCCCCAATTGCAAGCGCAACAAGGGATCCGGCCGGCCGCAGGTTTCCTGATATAAATCTCACCAATAAGGTATATCTGCACACCAAAAAAAGTAATTTTCTGGGAGAAGGTGATAGTGTGCAAAAGGAAGAGTTGCTTCATCTGCATATGCTGATGGTTCACATCAAAAAATACTACGAAGGCATCACCAGCGAGGAGATCGCGACGGAGCGGTACAATTCACTGGAGATCTCTCCGGTCCACATCCACAAGGACAAGAAAGCTCACAAGGACGCACTCCTCACGCTCGGAGACGAGATCGTCCTCCACATCCACGGGCACCGGATGCCCATGGTAAACTATTCTGCCGAGACTGCATCCCCCCGCGTTGCAGCCGAACATTAATTTTCATGCACGAGGAGCTGGCATTCCGGGAGATTATCTCCCGTATCCTCACCCTCGGTCCCGGTGACGATGCGATTGTTGCCGCGAAGATAGCGGTCTGCCGGAAATATCATCTCGAAGCGGTGCCCAAGAATTCCGCGATCCTTGCCGCAGCCGGGCCCGGTGAACGGGAAGCCCTGCGAAAGATCCTCCTCGTCAAACCGACCCGGACGCTCTCGGGTGTTGCCCCGGTTGCGGTGATGACCTCGCCGGCGCCCTGCCCCCACGGGAAGTGCCTGCCGTGCCCGGGCGGCCCTGACCATATGTACCACTCGCCGCAGAGTTATACCGGCGAGGAGCCGGCGGCCCTCCGGGCCCGGGAGCACGGGTACGACCCGTTCCGGCAGGTGCACGCCCGGCTCGAACAGTTCGAGATCCTCGGCCACCGGGTCGACAAGGTCGAGCTCATCGTGATGGGCGGGACGATGACCGCCCGGACGCCCGAATACCAGGAAACGTTTGTCTCCCGGTGCATAGAGGCGATGAACGCATACCCGGGGGGGAGTGCCGCAGACGCCCCGCAGGCGTCCGGGGTTGTGCAGGAAGAAAATGAGTCCGCGGGGATCCGGTGCGTGGCGATCACCTTCGAGACCCGACCGGACTGGTGCCGGCGGGAACACATAGACCGGATGCTCGCACTCGGAGTCACCAAGGTGGAGCTCGGGGTCCAGCAGCTCGACGACCGGATCCTGGAATTTAACCGGCGGGGGTGCAGCGTGCAGGATACCGTTGATGCAAACACGCTCCTCCGCGACGCGGGTCTCAAGGTCGGTTTCCACATGATGCCCAACCTCCCCGGCTCGACAATCGGGGAGGACCGGCGGATGTTCGAGACGCTGTATGCGGATCCGCGGTTCCGTCCCGACTTCCTCAAGATCTATCCTACGCTCGTTACCCCGGGCTCGGAGATCGCCGCCCTCTGGGAGGCGGGCGGGTATGCCCCGTACCCGGAGGACGAACTCATCGACCTCGTGGCGTATGCAAAATCGGTCATTCCCGGGTACTCGCGGCTCCAGCGGGTCCAGCGCGACATCCCGGCCAAGCTGATCGTAGCCGGTTCCCGGCACTCGAACTTCCGGCAGCTTGCTGCAGACCGGCTCCGGAAATTGGGGAAGGCGTGCCGGTGCATCCGGTGCCGGGAGATCGGCCGGCTCCCGTCGGATGCGATCCCGGAGATCCAGGTGATGGAGTACGGGGCTGTTGGCGGGAAGGAATTTTTCATCTCCGCGGTCTCGGGCGACTCGCTCATCGGGTTCTCGCGGCTCCGGTTCCCGTCGGCGATTTACCGGCCCGAACTTGAGGATGCGGCACTGATGCGGGAACTGCATGTCTATGGCAGCCTCGTCCCGATCGGCAGGGATGCGGAATGCGAAGAAAAGCAGCACCGGGCCTTCGGGAAGATGCTGCTTGCCCGGGCGGAGGAGATCGCGGCCGGTGCAGGGTTTGCCCGGCTCGCGATCATGAGCGGGGTCGGGGTCAGGCCCTATTACCAAAGACAGGGATATGAACGAAGGGGGCCCTATATGATCAGGGATCTGGCATGAACCCGGCGACTGCAGAATTCCTCCGTCAGCGTTTCTCCGATTACTACGAAAAGACTGTGATCGTATCCCCGGCTTCGCTCGCCCAGCGGGAGTGGGGTTTCGTCCTCTTCAGCCCGGGCACCGACGATGTCCGTATGCGCCGGCATATCGGGTTTGGCAGCCGCGAAGAACTCATTAATTACATCCGGAATCTCGTGCCCCGGCACGCGTATTACTCAACTGCTTTTTACGAGAAACCGGACGCGGGAACGATGGCCGAGAAGGGCTGGTGCGGGGCGGAGCTGATCTTCGATCTCGACGCTGACCATATTGTACGGGGTGCATATGACACGATGCTCGCCCGGGTCAAGGAAGAGACTGAGAAGCTCCTCGCGATCCTCACCAGAGAATTCGGCATGGATCCAAAACAGATCGAGCTCGTCTTCTCCGGCGGCCGGGGATACCACGTGCATGTACTGGATATCGCGTTCCGGAACTGGGGGAGCTCCGAGCGCCGGGAGCTCATCGATTACGTCTGCGGGATCGGGATCGATCCAGCCATCATGCTCTCGGGAAAACTCCCCGGCACACCCGGATGGCCGGCCCGGTACCGCGAGGCGCTGACCGGGTACATCGAATGGATCGGTACGCTCCCCCCCGCTGATGCAATGGCTCACCTTACCGGAATGGAAGGGATCGGGAAGGAATCCGCGGCAGCTTTCCTCAGGAACCGGGAAGCGATCCTCGACACCATCCGGAACAACCCCACCGGAAAGATCCTGAACGACCGGGTACTCAGCGCGGTGACCGGCCAGCAGGAAGGGGAATTCCGGGACCGGCTGCTCTCCCGGGCCGCACTGGCCGACGAACCGGTCACCACCGACACGAAACGCCTTATCCGGATGCCGACGTCGCTTCACGGCGGGAGCGGCATGCGGGTCCAGTCGCTCGAGCTCCGCGAGCTCCATGATTTCGACCCGCTGGTCGATGCCGTTGTCTTCGGGACCCGGGATGTCAGGATCGATCTCCGGTTCGCGCTCACCATGCCGATGCTCGGAAGTACTTATGAACTCAAAAAGGGCATCTCTACAGTACCTGAAGCGGTAGCGGTCTTCCTCTGCGCCCGCGGGGCGGCGGAGATCGCGTGACCGGCGGCATCCTGACCGGTGGGTGAGGCCTTGAAACTCGACGATCTTCGCAGTATCCTTCTCTCGGAGCGTGAGACGGGCAGGCTCACGGTCGTGCCGCCCGACTTTTTTGGGAAAGCCCACGCCGAACTTGCGGCGCTCACGAAAAAGGTGTACGCGTTCGAGGACCCGTTCTCCGATGAGGCCCGGTCCCAGATCGATGAGACCCTCGCGATCCGGGAGACCCTCGAGGACATCTTCGCGATACGGTCGCGCAAGATCCTCGCCCTCACGATCCTGCACGCGGAAGGCACCTACTACGACCGCGAAGAAGTAAAACGGATGATCCCATCCGAGAAGGAGATGTTCGACCAGATAACCGCCGCAGTCGAGGCCTGCAGGAACACCGCGCTCCTCAACCAGTCTCACCCTTCCCCGCTGCACCGCCACGCAGCGGTCCCGGGCAGCCCGGCCGGAGAAGCCGGAGGGTACCTGCAGGTAACTCCTGAGGCTTTTGACGAAGACGGGGAACCTGGTCCGGAAGAGGAAGGAGGTGCTGCTGATAAGGGTAACCCCGGCGCGAGGATGGTCTCGCCCCTCAACCATCCCTGCGTGCTCGTCCAGGTCCTCGAGGACATGGAGTCGTTTATGGGGGTTGACGGGAGGATTTATACTCTCTCAAAGGGAGATATAGTGACGCTTCCGGAGCGGAATGCTGCGGTCCTGTCGGAACGCAACATAGTCTTAAATATCAATCTTTGCAAATAATGTAGGTATTCGATACCCAAGGATTATCGGTGAAATTTTCATGAAAATGCCAGCGAAATTCACAACCTATTGTCCTTTCTGCCGGAACCACCAGGTGCACGAGGTCGAGAAGGTCAAGAAAGGCAAGACGACCGGCCTCCACTGGATCGACCGCCAGAAAGCACGCAGGGGCAAGATCGGCAACATGGGCAAGTTCTCGAAAGTGCCCGGCGGCGACAAGCCGACCAAGAAGATCAATGTGCGGTACCGCTGTGTCACCTGCGGGAAGGCTCACCTGCGGAAGGGCTACCGGGTCGCCAAATTCGAACTGACGGAGTGAAACAACCATGGTAAAAGAGATTCGGGAGAACCGGAGCACATTCTACAAGGTAAAGTGTCCTGACTGCGAGAACGAGCAGACGGTGTTTTCGAAGGCGAGCACGGTCGTCAAGTGCATCGTCTGCGGCCACGACCTTGCAACCCCCACGGGGGGGAAAGCAAGCCTTAAGGCCGAGATCGTCCAAGAGCTCTCGTGAGCCCCGCCATGCAGGACAGGGAGTGGCCAGGAGAATCGGAACTCGTCGTCTGCACAGTGGAGAACGTCAAGGACTTCGTGGCGTTCGTCTCGCTGGACGAGTACGGGGGCCGCCAGGGGCTCATCCCCATTTCTGAGATCGCGACCGGGTGGATCAAGTACATCCGGGACCACATCCGCGAAGGGCAGAAGATAGTCTGCAAGGTTCTCAACGTCGACAAGGTCCGCGGTCATATAGACCTCTCCTTAAAGGATGTCAACGAGCACCAGCGGAGGGAAAAGATCCGCGAGTGGAAGAACGAGTCCAAGGCAAAGAAGTGGCTCGGGTTTGTAGCCGAGCAGTCCGGAGAGCCGCTGGCAGCGATCGAGGACGTAATCTATAACAAGTACGGGGCTTTTTACCCGATCTTCGAGGATATCGTCATCGACCCGGATGCGACCTTAAAGAAACTGGGGCTCTCGAAAAAGGTTACCGAGGTCCTCCTCAAGGTCGCACAGGAGAGCGTCAAGGTCCCGAGCGTCGAAGTGACCGGACACCTTATCCTCACCTCGACGCAACCGGACGGCATCTCGGTCATAAAAAATGCCCTCAAGAAGGCGAACGAATCGAAGAGCGCGGGAGCGGAGATCGAGATTCTCTACCTTGGAGCCCCTACCTACCGTATCAAGGTGACCGCTCCCGACTACAAGAAAGCGGAGAAGGCTATTGAGAAGGCTGCCGGAGCTGCGATAGCGGTCGTCGAGAAGACGGGCGGTGAAGGCAAGCTCGTCAAGAAACCGAAGTCCGGGAAGAGCCAATGAGCGGCCGGATCCGTCGGTGCCCGGAAGACCATACCTACACTCTTTCTCCCACCTGCCCGAAGTGCGGGAAGCCTACGGCGACCGCCCACCCGGCCCGTTTTTCGATCGAGGACCGGTACGGGAAATACCGGAGGATGGCCCGTCATGATTGAGGATATCTCGGTCCGGTTCTTCGATACGTTCAGGGACCGCCGGCCGGTCGACCCGATCCTGATCGAGGGGCTCCCCGGCATAGGCCAGGTGGGCAAGCTGGTCGCGGAGTATATGATCCACATCCTCGGCGCCGAGAAGGTGGGTGAGATACACTCGCTCTATTTTCCCCCGCAGGTGATTATCGATGAAAACGGCACGGTCCGCCTCCCAAGGAACGAGATCTGGTACTACGAAGCGGACAACCGAAGCCTGATCTTCCTCGTGGGGGACTTCCAGAGCACCTCCGGCGAAGGGCACTACATCCTTGCCGACCAGTACATCGACATCGCCGAAACCCTCAAGGTAAAGCGTATCTACACTCTCGGCGGGTTCGGGGTCGGCAGGCTCGTCGCCGAACCCCGGGTCGTGGGAGCGGTGAACCGGGGAGAGCTCCGGGCCGCAATCGAGGCTGCGGGCGTGACCTTCGAACGGGACCAGCAGGGGAGCGGGATAGTCGGTGCAGCGGGCCTCATCCTCGGGCTCGCGGCGCTCCGGAACATCGATGCCGTCTGCCTTATGGGCGAGACCAGCGGGTATATCGTCGACCCGCTGAGCGCGACCAGCGTCCTTGCGGTCCTCTCGAAGCTGATCGACGTCCCGGTCGACCCTACCCAGCTCAACGACCGTGCTGCCGAGATGGAGAAAGCCATCGAGGGGCTCGCAGAGAGCGAACGGTCGCAGCGGGAAGAGGAACTGACGTATATCGGATAACTTCCGGCCGGTGCCGTTCCTGGTTGTTCGTGCAGGTCTTCCCGGGAAAATCAAAAAAAGTATTAGATCTTTTCTTACCTGTTCCGGGTCCTGTTCACCACTCCACCCGGAACCCCCGGAACTCGCCGGTAGCCGGGCCCGGGGTAACGATTATCTCGTCGACCCTGATAACCTGTTCCCCGGTAGCACGGGCAAGCCGGAGGAAATCCGCGAGGGAGGCGCCGGAACTCTCTGCGACCATCATAACGGTGCCGTCCGGCATGTTCCTCACCCAGCCGTGAACCCCGGTTGCCTGGGCGCACATCTGGACAAAGGAGCGGTACCCCACGCCCTGCACACGGCCCCGTGCCACGGCCATTATCCGTTCCACAGTAGGGATAAGCTCTTCCGGGCGGGAATTATATCTTGCTGTCCGGGAGCGCCTCCGGCTGGCGATCGGTGCTCCCTTGGATCAGGTTACAACAATCAGATGGCAGAAAAATTCTGCGGGCCGGGTTCTCCCGGACGAATGGGGGTCTGAAGGGGAATCTGAATCATTCCTGATCCGGACCCCCTTCCTGGAGGAATCGTTCGTCCTTTTTTCACCGGGCGGTACCAAAAAGACCAATCATTTCGCTTATATTATCCCGGTGAGTACATGAATGGGAAACCATGCCGGCAAACGCAGACCTCCACATCCATTCGCCCTACTCCATGGCGGTCTCCGGAGCCATGCAACCGGAAAATCTCATCGCAGCCTGCGTGACAAAAGGTCTCCATGTGCTGGGAACCGGCGATGCTCTCCAGCCTGACTGGCAGCAGGGATGGGGGCCGTTTTTGGAAAACGAGGCCGGTATCGTGATCGTTCCGACAACCGAGGTCGAGGACGAGCGCCGTGTGCACCACCTCATCCTTGCAGAAGAGCTCGCGCAGTTCGACCAGCTCCGGAAGCACTTTGCCGGGAAGACCAAGAGCTTCACAACGAGCGGCCGGCCCCATCTCTACCTGAGCGGCGAGGAGATTGCGGCTGCTGCCCACGATGTCGGGGCGCTCATCGGGCCTGCCCATGCCTTTACGCCATGGACCGCTCTCTACGCGTATTTCGACCGGGTCGCGGACTGCTATGGGAGCGAGCAGATCGACTTTCTCGAACTGGGCCTATCAGCCGACAGTTCGTACGGCGCCGCGATCCCGGAGCTTGCAAAAGTCCCCTTCCTCACCAACTCCGATGCCCACAGTCCTTCACCCGAGAAGATCGGCCGGGAGTTCAACCGGCTGAACCTGAAAAAGGATACCGCAAAGGACGTGCTCGCGTGCCTACAGCGTGGCGATATCGCGCTGAACGCAGGGTTCTTTCCGGAGGAGGGGAAGTACAACCGGACCGCCTGCTCCCGGTGTTTCGAGCAGTACACGTACGAGGACGCGGTGAAGTTCCGGTGGCGGTGCCCGGAAGACGGCGGGATCATCAAGAAAGGGGTGGCGGACCGGGCAAAGGAGCTTTCTCTCGGTGGCAAACCCACGCCACGGCCACCCTACTTCCATATCATCTCCCTTGGCCAGATCATCCAGGTCGTGGAGGGCGCCTCGTCCCCGTACACGAAGAAATGCCGGGGGATCTATGCAGCCTTCATCGGGACGTTCGGGAACGAGATCGCGGTGCTGGTGGATGTTCCGGTCCCCGAGATCCGCTCCGTTCATCCGAAAGTTGCGGACGCTGTCGCAGCGCTCCGGAACGGGAGCGTGATACTTCATCCCGGTGGCGGCGGGAAGTACGGGACGTTCTCGCTGGTATAAAAAAGTAAAATTACTTTCCCCTTACATGTCGAAATACAACTGGAACTCCCAGGGGTGGGGGCGGAGCCGGACGGCATCGATCTCGGCCCGCTTGTACTCGATCCAGACATCGATAACGTCCTGAGTAAAGACGCCGCCTTCGAGGAGGAACTTGTGGTCCGCCTCCAGTGCATCGATTGCCTGATCGAGCGAACCCGGAACGGTCGGGAGTTTCTTTGCCGCCTTGCCCTCGAGCTCGTACGTGTTTCCTTCGAAAGGCTGGCCCGGGTCGATCTTCCTTTTCACGCCATCGAGGCCCGCCATCAGGAGGGCGGCGAACGAGAGATACGGGTTGCACATCGGGTCAGGTGGCCGGAACTCGATCCGTTTCGATTTCGGGTTCTCGGAATACATCGGGATCCTGACAGCCGCGGACCGGTTCCTGAGCGAGTAAACGAGGTTGACCGGGGCCTCGTAACCGGGCACGAGCCGCTTGTAGGAGTTGGTTGAGGGAGCGCAGAACGCCATGAGGGCGTTCGCATGCTTCAGGAGACCGCCGATATAGTACTTCGCGGTCTGGGAGATCATGCCGTAGCCCTTTGCATCGTAGAAGAGGTTCTTCCCCCCCTTCCAGAGTGACTGGTGGGTGTGCATCCCCGAGCCGTTGTCGCCGAAAAGGGGCTTTGGCATGAACGTCGCGACCATGCCGAACTCGCGGGCCATGTTCTTCACGATATACTTGTACATCATGCAGTGGTCTGCCATCTTCACAAGCGGGCTGTACCTCATGTCAATTTCGTTCTGGCCGGCAGTCGCCACCTCGTGGTGGTGGACCTCGACCGGGATGCCCGTCTCGATCATCTTGCTGATGATGTGGCTCCGGATGTCCTGCAGGGTGTCGTGGGGCGGCACCGGGAAATACCCCTCCTTGTGCCGGATCTTGTACCCGAGATTGGGCTGTTCGTCCCTCCCTGTGTTCCAGATCCCTTCGACCGAGTCCACCGAATAGGAGGCCTGGTTTACTCCGGAAGAGTACTTCACATCGTCGAAGAGAAAGAACTCGTACTCCGGTCCCCAGAAACTGGTGTCCGCGATCCCGGTGGTCCTGAGGTATTCCTCGGCTTTCTGCGCGATATACCGGGGATCACGGGAGTATGCTTCCTTGTTGATCGGGTCAAAGACGTTACAGATGATACTCGCCGTCGGCACCTCGCATGCCGGGTCCACGACGGCAGTCGAAGCGTCCAGGTACAGGACCATGTCCGATTCCTGGATCTTCTGGAAGCCGCGGATCGACGAACCGTCGAACCCGATGCCTTCTGCCCAGATCCCGGAATCAGGATCAGACGATTCGAGGATTTCGGTTGCCGGGATCGAAAAATGCTGCCAGAGCCCGGGAAGATCGTTGAACTTGAAATCCACGATCTTGAGGTTGTTCTTCTTGATCAGGGAGTGGATCGCGCTGATCTCTGCCTTCGTTGTAACCGGTTTTGATGTCTTGGCCTTCTGCACCATGCTTTCACCCATACCTGGAGATATCCGGCCCGGCACGCGGGCGGAGAGGCACCTGTACCGTAACCGTTCAATGCCCTAAGGCACTAGGAAGACTATTTCCTACTAATGCTATTTAAATACGCTGATTATTACTCTGCTGGTTCCGTTCAATCCGGAGGGACACGGCCAACCCCGGTGCACAATCGAATCTGCCCCGTTAACACCTCCCATTTTGGAGTAACTATTAATGAATCTCCGCACCAACATGATCACTCAATGCTCAGAGTACATCGGGATATTTGTGGATATTGCGGGTGCTGTGTCTCGGTCTGCCCCGAGGGGGCGCTGGAATTGATCGATGCATACCTCTCGGTTGAGAAGAACTGCACGGACTGCGGCATCTGTGCAAAGGTCTGCCCGGTCGGGGCACTGGAGATGGGGCATGCAAAATAAGTACGACGTCCTCGTTATCGGCGGCGGCCCGGCAGGAGCGCTCGCGGCCAAGACCGCGGTCGAGAAAGGGTTGTCGGCGTGCATTGTCGAGAAGCGGCCGGCAATCGGCGCCCCGGTGCGGTGTGCGGAAGGGATTGGCAGGGAGGCACTCACCGAGTTCATCGACCCGGACCCCTGCTGGATTTCGGCGGAGATGACCGGGGCCGCCATCGTTGCTCCGGACGGCACGAAGATGCAGCTCTCCTCCGCACAGGCGGGAAGCAAGGTAGGATACGTGCTCGACCGGAAGTTCTTCGACCGCGAACTGGTCTGGAGAGCGGCAGAAGCGGGGGCCGACGTGGTGGTCAAGAGCCGTGCATCGGCACCTATCGTGGAGAACGGGGCTGTCAGGGGCGCAAAGATCGAGTACCTGGGGCAGGTCACAAAGGTATCAGCCAGCGTCGTCGTCGCTGCAGATGGTGTAGAGTCGAAGTTTTCGCGGTGGTGCGGCGTAGATACGACCGTCCCGGTCCGGGAGATCATGAGCTCGGCCCAGTATATCCTGGCCGATATCGATATCGACCCGCACTCGACGGTCTTCTACCTTGGTAACCAAGTGGCACCCGAGGGATATCTCTGGGTCTTTCCTAAGGGGGAGCGGTCGGCCAATGTCGGCATAGGGATCTCCGGTAAGAAGAGCGGGTCCGGGCACCGGGCGAAAGACTACCTCGACACGTTTGTCAAAAAGACGTTCCCGAAGGGAAAGATGATCGAGCATATCGTCGGCGGCGTGTCGGTCTGCCGCCCGCTCGACTGCACGGTCGCTGACGGCCTGATCATCGCCGGCGATGCAGCACGGGTCGTCGACCCCCTGACGGGCGGCGGGATCTATAACGCCATGTACACGGGAAAGCTCGCCGCCGAGGTTGCTGCCGACGCAATCGGCAGGGGCGACACCTCGAAAAAAGCGCTTATGCCGTACGACCAGACCTGGAGGGCGTCGAAGATGGGGAAAGCCATCGAGCGCAACTATCACATCAAGGAGTATATGATCAAACAGCCCGACGATAAACTCAATGCGATCATCCGCTCGGTATCAAAACTGAACCTCGCGGAATTCTCCACGATATCCCTGATAAAAGAGTTGATCCGGATCAACCCCAAACTCGTAGTCGAGCTCGGGGCGCTTGCGGCATCACTCCGCTGATTTTTTGAGCTGCTTGTTGAGGAGCCGGAGGCAGTCGTCCTCGGCCTCTTTTTTTGTAAAGACGGTGAAAATATCGCCGGCCTGGATCCGGACATTGCCGCTCGGGATGATCAGTTCCCCGCCGGACCTGCGGATCGCGATGAAGACGAAGTCCTTGACCTTGAGTTCGCGGATCTCGTGGCCGACGATCGGTGCGCCCTGCTCGGCCACGATCTCGAAGATCGTTCCCCCCGGGATCGATGCGAGCTGCTGGAGCTGGGGGTTCTGCGTCCAGTAATAGAGCCGGGATGCAACGAGCTCGTCGGGGTTCTCGCTGATCCTGACCCCGACTTCCTTGAAAAAGTCCGAGTGGGAGGGCTGGTTGACGATGGAGACAACGTTGGGGACCCGGAAACGCTTCGCGAGCCAGCAGGTCATCAGGTTGACCGAGTCGTCGCTCGTGGTCGCTATGAGGGCGTCCGCCCGGTCGATCCCTGCCTCTTCGAGGGTCGTCTTATCGGTCGCGTTGCCGGTAACCGCCAGTACATCGTAGTGCTCGAGGACTTCGCTGCACCGGGACTCGTCCTGGTCGATGACAACAACGTTATGGGCGTGTTCGACAGCAAGCCGGGTCAGGTTCTTCCCGATTCCCCCGAGCCCCACGATGATGATGTACATGGTTACCGGTTACGACCACAGCCATTGAAATATCTTGCGCATCAACCCTTTTCCATGATCTGCGGGGTCGACGAGGCGGGAAAAGGCTCGGTGCTGGGACCGATGGTGATCGCCGCGGTCGGCACCCTTTCCGAAGAGGTTTTTGCCGATATCCCGGTAAAAGACTCGAAGCTCCTGCCTGCAAAGGAACGCGAACGCCTCTCCCGCATCATCCGGAAGGAGTGCCGTGTAACCACGGTAACGATCGATGCACCGGAGATCGACGCCATCCGGACCGAGATGACCCTCAACACCTGCGTAGCCCGGGCCCATGCGAAAGCGATCAACCGGATCGCCCCCGATGTGGCGTACGTCGATGCGTGCGACGTAAACCCGTTCCGGTACGCGGAGATGGTCCGGGCCGGCCTCACCCGCGGGTGCGAGATAGTCTCCGAACACCATGCCGACAGCACGTTCAGGATCGTCTCGGCGGCCAGCATCATCGCGAAGGTGACCCGGGACCGCGAAATCCGCAGGCTCGCAAAGACCTACGGCCAGATCGGCAGCGGTTACCCCTCTGACCCCGCAACCGTCCGGTTCCTCGACGAATATATCGACGAGCACCGCCACCCGCCTCCCATCGCCCGGAAGAGCTGGAAAACGGTTACGGCGATGATCGGGCGGAAGGAGCAGAGCGATCTCTCCCGTTTTTTCTAGCGCCCTCTAAAATATGGCGGTCAGGGCCATCCATTTATGTGCCACGCGGCACTAATGAATAAAGAATGGACTGGCCTGTCATCCTTGCGATCCTGCTGGTTGCCGGTTATGCGTGCGTTGCGATCGTTATTTACGCACGAAAGATGTGGGCGGACCGGATCAGTTTCTATGGCCCGTTTATGGCGCTGAAGACCTCCCGTGTCGGGTTCTTCGACTGGTTTTCCCGGTTCAGGACCTTTCTCCGGATCTACGGGACCGTCGGTGTCCTCATGGTCGCGGTCGTCTCGGTCCTGATGACGTTTCTGCTCTTCAGTTCGCTCCAGATGACGATCGTCCAGAAACCGCCGCCCACTGCTGCAAACGAACTGCGCAATGTCTTTGCAATTCCCGGCCTGAACGATTTTATCCCCCTCACTTTTGCCGTGATTTTCGGGCTCATCATAACGATGGTTGTCCATGAGTTCGGTCACGCCATCCTCTGCCGGATCGAAGGGATCCGGGTGAGATCGATGGGCCTGCTGATCGCAGTCGTGCCCATCGGGGCCTTTGTTGAACCGGACGAAGAGGACCTGGAGAAGACAAAAGGCCTGCCCAAAATGCGGATGCTGGGAGCCGGGATTACCAACAATATTCTCGCAGGGATCATCTGTTTCGTACTCCTGGTATCTCTCCTCGGGTTTGCGGTTCCGGTAAACGTTCCGCTGGTCAAGAGCGTTTACGAAGATTCACCGGCATACACCGCCGGTGTCCAGCCGGACTCGATCATCACGGCCATTAACGGCCTTCCCGTCAGCAGCGTAGCGGATGTCTCGCTGGCCCTCAACCGTACCCGGCCCGGCGATGAAATCTCGCTCACTGCACGGGACAGCAGTGGCGGGACATCGACCTACCGGATTACGCTTGCCCCATGGCCTTCCGGGCTTGGCGAACGTACAAACGGGTTCATGGGAGTGAACTACTACGATGTTTCCGGGGTCCGGCAGACCTTCGGCGGGCTGCTGAGTCCCGTCGGTTTTCTCCTTCTCCTCGCTGCCCCCATCGAGATTATCGTTGACCCTGTCAACTGGGACTTCACGAGGATCCTGATGAATACGAGCGTCGATGTCGCCTCCTGGAGCACCCCGTTCCCCTTCTTCTGGCAGATCATCCAGGTACTCTTCTGGTGCGGCTGGTGGAACCTCGCAGTCGGTACCTTCAACGCACTCCCGGTAATCCCGCTCGACGGGGGGTATATCACGAAAGAGGGGGTCGACCGCGCCCTCGACCGGAAAGGGCTTATCCGGTTTTCAGACTACATCATGACCGCTATCGGCATGATACTCGTGATCGTCATCATAGCCATTTTCAGCCTGCCGAAACTGTTTCATCCGGGCGCCTGAAATCCGGGACCCGGGCCCTGCCCGTGTGCCGGAACCGGCTTTTCCCGGTAAAAAAAGAGGGGTTGACTACCGAAAAAAAGGAGCAACCGCCGGTTTACCGCGGAAATCCTGCAGGGGGGATCAGAAAAAAATTATTCTTCCGGGGGCAGGGGGGCTGCACCCGAACCCTTCTCCTTTGCGAGCGCTTCCATCTCCTTTCTCTTTGCGGGGTCCTTTAATTCTTCCTCGCTCACCCGCGGGATCGCTTCCTGCATCTCCTTGAGGATCGCCTCGACCTCCTCGCGTTTCGGGATATTCCCGAGGATGGATTCGTCGAGGGTAATCTTCGGGGGCTCTTCGAGTGCCTCGTCGGTTGCCCCGAGGAACTTCGCCCCCTGTTTTATCAGCTGGGAGATCTCGAACGGGAAGATGATCTTGGTCGACTGGCCGTTTGCCATCGTCTTGAGCGCGTCGAGGGAGAGGACCGTAATCGCCCGCCTGTCGAGGGGGGCCGCGCCGACCGAGAGGATCCGCAGGCCCTGCGCTTCTCCCTGCGCCTGCAGGATCCTCGACAGCCGCTCGCCTTCTGCGCGGAGGACGGCACTCTGGCGCTGGCCTTCTGCTTCAAGGATCATGCTTTGCCGGGCTCCCTCGGCCTTCAGGATCGCGGACCGTTTCTCGCCGTCGGCCCGGAGGATCGCCGCCCGCCGGGCACGCTCTGCGGCGGTCTGCTCGGTCATCGCGGTCTTCACCTGCTCGACCGGGTCGACTTCCTTGATCTCGACACGCTCCACCTTGACACCCCACTGGTCAGTCTCGCGATCGAGGATATCCCGGAGCCTGGTGTTGATGCTCTCCCTGTTGTAGAGGACCTCGTCGAGCTCCATGTCCCCGATGATCCCTCTCAGGGTCGTCTGGGCCAGGGCAACGGTTGCCATCCGGTAGTTTGCGACCTCGAAGTACGCCTTCTCGGGGTCGATGACCCGTATGTAGACGATTGCGTCAACGTTGGTCGGGGAGTTGTCCTTGGTGATCACTTCCTGCTTGGGGATCTCCATAACGGTCGTCCGGAGGTCCAGCTTGATCGCATGGCTCACGAACGGTACGATCCAGCGGAAGCCGGGGTTCATCCGGCCGACGTACTGCCCGAGACGCACCTGGAGGCCCTGTTCGAATGGCTGGACTATCACGACCCCGTTTGCAAAGATAAAGACGATGATAAGGATCAGAATGACGACGATAAGCGTTCCGGTAAAGTCAACCATGGTATTCTATCTCCTCTACGACTATATGCACGCCCTGTGAATCGACAACTTTCACTTTCTTCCCGACGCCGATTGTGGCGCCGGTCGACCGTGCGCTCCATTCGGTGGAGCCGAGCATCACTTTCCCCGAGAGCGAGGCAGGGTTGACCGGGCTCCTGACCAGCCCTTCCCTGCCGATCAGGGAATCCCGGCTCACCGTGGTCGGGCTCTCGTTGGTGGTCATCTTCCCATACATCCACACGGTGAAGACAGCCGAACAGAGAGCGATCGCGACACCAATGACGATACCCCATCCCGAGCTGAAGATATCTATCCCGAGAAGGATCAGGATCCCGAGGATGATCATGACCGTCGCAGGAACGGTGGCGAAAAATCCCGGGCTGTGCACCTCGAAGAGGAGGAGCAGTGCACCGGCAATGATGAGCAGCCATCCCAGCGATATCCCAAGGTCCGGAAGTACCATGATCAGTTGTGATGAGTGCACGGTTAAAATAATATGGGAATTTGGACCCGGAGGAGAGACAACCTGCGGGAGACGGAATTAATCCCGGGAGGATTATCACCGGATGGATTTTATGCACCGAAGCCGGCAGGAATATAAGGTGCTACCTCCGGAGCATCGCGATCTTCGATCTGTGAGCGAAGCGAGGAGGAGAAGATTGTAATGCTACCTACGGAGCATTGCAATCTTCGATCCGACAGGGACGCCTATCTCGTCTGCTACGGGCCGGCACTTGGCTGCGAGGAGATATGCTACCGGGGGAATGCCTTCCATTTCCGAGAGGGATTCGTAGTTTGCCATGCCCTTGGCGATAACGACCGTGCACCGGTCGAGCGCATCCCGGAGGTCGCCGGGGATTTCCTCAAGGGCGATGCCGATCTCGGCACCTCCGCCGTTCGTGGTCAGAAGATCCACCATCCGGTCGAGGCCCAGTTCCCGCGCATCGTCGAGGGTCGCATCGTTGAGTGCCGGTTTCCCTTTAACGGCAAGAGTTACGTGAGAACCGTGTGCCTTGAGCCAGCTGATAAGGAGCTTGTCGAGAACTATCTCGCCGCAGTTGTCGCTCAGGTACACGACCCGCGAACAAATCTTCCGGATTGCACCGGTATCATCGATGGTCAGACCTTTCGCGTATTCATTCCGGAAAAATCCGGCAAAATCCGTATCAACAGTATGCCCTTTCACGCCGTAGTCGAAGGTATTGCCGATGACCGATGCGAGCACATGATCCCGGAAACTGATGATCGTGCTTCTTACGCCCCGGCACACCTCCATCGCTTCCCGGTTCCCTTCCCGTTTGAGGGCGGCAAAAGGGTCGGGGTTGCCGATGATCTCGTATGCCCTCCGGTGGACGGCGCTCGCGATCTGCGGGTG
>DASPUR010000158.1:0-4789 GCA_035622795.1 Methanoregula sp.
GAAAAGCACTGCGAGCCGGTCGATCTCTCCGGCGACGGAACGCTGAAGCATTTTCCCGATTTCTCCTCTGCCCTCGAGTCCTTTTACCCGCTGACCCGGAAAGAGACGGAGAAGAAGGAAGCAGCGCCCAGGCTGAACCGGGAAGAGCGGATCCTGAAGCACCAGCAGGCCGCCATCAAGCGGTTCGACGAGCAGATCGCAAGGAACCAGGAGCTGGTCAACACCATCTACGAGAATTACCAGTTCGTTGCAAAACTCATCGAGTCGCTCGATACCGCGAGCAAACAGCTCTCGTGGCAGGAGATGGAGAGGCACCTCCGCGGAATGTCTTCGCCGGAAGCACGGAAGATCGTTGCATTCCACCCGGAGGATGCAGCCGTAGATGTCGATATCGGGAAAATTGTCCGGATCCATGTCCATGACGGCGTAGAGCAGAACGCCGGCAGGTATTACGATCTCATCAAGAAGTTCCGGAAGAAGAAGGAAGGCGCCCTTGCAGCGATGAAAAAGCCTGTCGCGAAAAGGAAAGAGTTACGGAGGGAGATCATCCCGATGAAGAAGCTCTGGTACCACCGGTTCCGGTGGTTTGTCACGAGCGATGGCATTGTCGTTCTCGGGGGACGTGATGCGTCGCAGAACGAGGAGCTGGTAAAAAAGTACATGGCAGGGGGCGACCTCTTTCTTCACGCCGATGTTCACGGAGCGAGCGTGGTGATCGTGAAGGGAAAAACGGAGCGTATGGACGAAGTGGCGCGGTTCGCGGCATCCTACTCCGGGGCGTGGCGGAGCGGCCACGGGTCCGCAGACGTTTTTTCGGCCCTCCCGTCGCAGGTGAGCAAGACCCCGGAGGCTGGCGAGTTTGTCTCCCGCGGCTCCTTTATCGTGCGTGGCGAGCGGACCTGGTACCGCAACGTGCCCCTTGCAGTCGGGATCGGCCTCATGCTCGAGCCCCATGCCGCCGTCATCGGCGGTCCTCCGGCAGCGATCCGCGGGAGGGTGAAGGTCTTTGTGGAACTGGTGCCCGGGCAGTTCGAGCCCAACGATGCTGCAAAGAAGGTATTGAGAATACTCAGGGCCGGTGTTTCCCCCGAAGAGGAGAAGGCGCTCAGGAATGTCCTGAACACCGAGCATGTGGCAGCATTCGTCCCCCCGGGGGGATCGGATATACCGGGGCACCATGAAGGCTGAATTCGAAGAACTCAGGGACGGGGATGGCGAGGCACGGCTCTTCCCGGAGAGCGTGGACGACCTCTGGCACCTCAGGCATCTCATTGCACCGGGGGACCTCATCTTCGCCACCACGTTCCGGAGCGTTGACACCGCGTCCGACAAGATCCGGCCCGAGAAACTGGAGAAACGCCCGGTCCGGCTCGGGATCCGGGTGGAACGCGAGGAATTCTCGGAACACGGGGTCCGGCTCCGCCTCACCGGCATCATCGAGCACGGGCCGGACACGGGAGCGTACCACACCATCAACGTCGAGACCGGGTACGAGATCTCGGTAATAAAACACTGGCGCCCGGTGGACCTCGAGCGGATCGATCGGGCGGTGAAGGCATCGGCGTACGGGGTCGTCCACATTCTCACCATCGAGGAAGGCGAGGCCGAGCTCTTCCGGCTCCGCCAGTACGGGCCCGAGAGCGTGATCACGCTCACGTCGGGGAGCGGCAAAGGTGCCGAGTCGGGCTCGCGGACCGGTTTCTTCGAACAGGTCCTCGCCACCCTGGAAGGGATAACCGGACCCCTCGTCATCGCCGGTCCCGGGTTCATAAAGGACGATTTTCTGAAATTTGCCCGCGGGAGAGACAGTGCCACGGCTTCCGGTGCGGTCGTGGTCGAGACCCGGCGGACCGGGCGCGGGGCGGTGCAGGAGGTGATCGGCAAAGGTACGCTCGAGAAACTGGTCGGCGAGATCCAGCTCGTCCGCGAGGTCAGGTTTATGGACGAGGTTCTGTCGAGAATATCGCAGGGCGGTGCAGTGGCATACGGGCGGGCCGAGGTCAGGAACGCCGTCGGTTTCGGGGCAGCAGAACAGGTCCTGATCGTGGACTCCCTCCTCCGGGACCCGGAGATAACCCGGCTGATCGAGCAGGCCGAAGCGATGCGGGCCACGGTGGTGGTACTTTCGGGAAGTTTCGAGCCCGGGGAACGGCTCGCGGCCCTGGGCGGGATCGCGGCGCTGCTCCGGTACCGGATAGGATGAAAACGTCCACCTCTTAATCCCGAGGATCAGTTCTTTCGTACGTATCTTTCAGCCGGAGGGAGACCTGCCCATTGTCCGGGCCCCGGCTGCAGCGTTGGTTCACGGGGGATCTTCCGGGATCTTCCGGGTTATGTACCATGCGTGGACCCCGAGCAGCACGTACGCGGGCCACAGGATCACGTTTGTCACGTCCTCGCCCTGGTTTTTCCAGAGCCAGAGGGTAACCGTAAGCTCGATCTGGAAGATCATGATCCCCCACCATTTCCCGAGGTACCCGTATCCAAGCCCGGGGAGGATGAAGTTGAGAAAACCGGCGATGACGGGGCTCTTGGTGTTCCGCGGCCGGCTGAAGAGCGCCCGGGGCAGGGCATCCCGCGGGATCCCGCACCGGTCGGCAGCCAGCGCTGCTTCCCACCGCACCTCGCGCTCCCGGTCGGCAAGTGCTGCCATCAGTGAAGGCGCCGCTGCCGGATCGCCAATAGCCCCGAGGGTCTTCACCGCATTGATACGGATATCGTGGTCTTTGTCCTGTGCCAGGACGGCGACGGCAGGAACGGCCGCCCGCCCGAGGGCACAAACTCCCTGCCAGTCCTGCAGGGACGCACGGTACCACGCCGCGGTCCCGCTGTCGCCCGGCTTCCACCCGGCTTTTCCCAGCGATACCGCCGAACTGTACCTGACATACTTGTCGGGGTCGCTGAGCGCTTCGGTAAGGACGGGTATTGTCTGCGGGTCCGGAATCCCGCCAAGCGCAATTGCAGCCTGCCACCGGACTTCGCTGCCGGGGTCTTTCAGCTGTCGTGCGAGGAGGGGGACTGCCCGGGGATCACCGGTGCCGGCAAGGGCCCCGATAACCCCCATCCTGAGCATACGGTCGTTTTTCCGGAGGGCAGCAGCAAGAGCGTCATACGATTCCGGGTACAGGCCGGTGAGTGCGTTCTGGGCCTGTTCCTGGATCTCCGGGTCACGGGAGCTGAGAAGCCGTATGAGTCCTGCACAGTCCTTCCGCCCGGCAAGGAGCTGCACCCGGGAGTTTATCCGTTCTTTTTCGGGATTCGTGCCGGGTGGTTCCTGCATAGTGTTTCCTTGTCCTAGAAGTCCGACATCTTTCGTGCAGCAAAATAGGTCTGGATGGCAAAGAGGGCGGTTATCGGGTACGCGACGAGGTACGGGATGACCGGGCCGACCGCAAGCTGTGCAAGGACGAGGAGCGTCGTGTAGCTCATGAAGACCGG
Organism: Methanoregula sp.; assembly: GCA_035622795.1. Lineage (GTDB taxonomy): Archaea > Halobacteriota > Methanomicrobia > Methanomicrobiales > Methanospirillaceae > Methanoregula. The sequence continues at coordinate 3,439 of DASPUR010000158.1, forward strand.
AAATCCCCACCATTTGCCGATATAGTTGTACCCGATACCGAGAAAGAGAAAATTCAGGAGGGCTGCCGCGGCCGGGACCGGCCCGTCGCGGGTCCGGCGTGAAACAATCCGCGGGAGGTATTCGGGAGCGATCCCGCAGTCCATGCCGGCGGAAACGGCCTGCCACCGGAGCCGGTGATCGGGATCTTTCATGCACTCCCTGAGGAGTCCTTCCGATGATCGGTCGCCGAATCCCGCGAGAAGTGCAAGGAGGTGTTTTTTCGTTGCGGGATCGTTCTCCGGTACCTGCTCCCGGAGCGACCGGGCCGCTGCCGGACCAAGCGCTCTGACACCTTCCCAGTCCTGGAGGGCAATGAGAAGGTCCGCCTGTTCAACCGGACTCTCCGGATGCCACCCGATCCCGGTCAGGGCCTCTGCCGATCCGAGACGGACGTACCGGTTTCTGTCCCGGAGGCCACGGATGAGGACAGGGAGCGCCTCACGCGAACCGATCCTGCCCATCGCTATTGCAGCCTGCCACCGCACCTCCTCAACCCGGTCGGATTCCAGCAGCCGGGCGAGTGCCGGTACCGCCCGGGGATCGCCTATCGTTCCCAGGGCCCCGGCAGACCCGAGCCTGACAACCGCATGGTGAGAACCAAGGGCGGCGATCAGGTCCGGGACCGCCGGGCGACCGGCCCCGGCGAGAGCAGAGACCGCCTCCCGGGAGACGGCATCGTCCCGTGCGCCGAGAAGGCGCACGAGTCCTGCGATATCCCCCGCCCGCTGCAACTCCCCGACATCAGCGCGCGAAGCCAGAAAAGGGCTGAGCCAGCCTGGAGAGGACATGTGGCATTCCCGGCGGAATATAAACCGGGAGCTGTAATCAAGATTGTGGCAGCATACGAACAAATCCATCCGCTTGGCAGAGAAGCCATCCGGGCAATCGTACCGGTAAACTGCATTAAATAAAAATTAGCAAAGGGGAAAAAACGGTGGAAAAAGGGATTGCCTATCCGTTGACAGTCAGCCCGTTGGTGAGCGAACCAGACGTGCCGTCCGTGTTTTTGAGGTAGAGCGTCCACTGCCCCGGCTGTCCCTGGGGAATGGTGAAATAGCAGGTCATCTGGGTCGTGTCAATTCTCTGGCAGGAGGCTCTCTGCATGATATCTACCGAGCCGGTCTTCTGGAGCGATGCAACAATACCATCCTGGAAATTCGTGCCGGTAACATGAATTTCCGGGGCGCTCCCTCCGTAGGTAAAACTGGGATCGATACTCGTGATAGTGATTCCGCCGGAAGTCACGCCCGCGGACGTTGTCGTGGTCGCGCTTGGGTTGTAATTGACGCTGAAAACATTGGAGTAGCTGGC
>DASPUR010000159.1:0-9973 GCA_035622795.1 Methanoregula sp.
TCCTCGTCCCCTCATCGGCCATCGAGTCGATGGCGCTCGGCGGAACCACCGGCCTCGTCGCCCTCTCCGAGACCATGATGAAGGCAAAGGAGGCGGCACAGCAGAAGCCGGCCGATCAGTCCGGGTGATCTTCTGGGCTCCGGTGGGTTCGGGATAGCCGGCCGGGCATCCGCCCGGCGGCTGCTTCTTCCGGCATCCTTCCCGGTCCGCAATATTTTACTATTTTCAGGGCCAAGGTAACAGGGTGAGGCGATGGAGTCCGCCTGATAACCGCTTTTCATAAGCTGATGACTCCTGCGAACGATTCACAGGAGCTGTCAAAACGGCAGGTATTCTTCCGCCCGCAAGGCGTACAGGTATAATCTGGACAGGTGACGGGCTCTCTCTGAGGGGAACCGGAAACTACGGTGCGATAACCCGGGAGATCCCGGCTGAACGGTACGGCATCATGATCCGGAATGGGTGTGCGCAATGACCGGATCCGCATCCCGTGTCTATCTGCTGATCCTCGCCGGGGGCTTTTTCGGGGCGGTCCTCCGGTTCCTTGTTGACGAGCAGGTCCCGTCCCTCGCGGGGACGCTCGTTGTCAACTTTACCGGCTGCATCGCGATGGGCATCCTCATGTACGAGTCGATCTACATCGGTGCGTTCAGCCGGGACACCCGTATCTTCTTCGGGATCGGGGTCATCGGGGCGTTCACAACGTTCTCCGCGCTCGCGGTCCAGAGTTTTGAAGCCGGGCCGGTCACCGGCTCCGCGAATATCGCGGCAAACCTCCTGGCCGGTCTTCTCGGTGTGCTCGCCGGCCGGTTCATTATATCCCGGCACCGGGGGGTGGCGTAACGGAGCCCCTCGTGCTCATCGGGATCGGGGGCGCGATCGGTTCGGTCCTCCGGTACGAGCTCTCGAAGATCCCCCCGGTCCGGTGCGTACCGGCAGGAACGCTCATCGTGAACGTCACCGGGAGCTTCGCGTTTGCGCTCGTGGTCTTCTCGCACGCACCGCAGGACATCCTGTACCTCGCCGGGACGGGCGGGCTCGGGGGGTTCACCACCTTCTCGACCTTCTCGTACGAGACGGTGAGGATGCTCGAGAACCACGATTATTATACGATGGGAGTAAACATCCTCACGAACGTGGGGGGGAGCATCGCCGGTGTGCTGCTGGGATGGCTCCTGCTCGGCGGATAACAGGAGAGAACATGATGCAGGACGGAGTGCTGTTACGGATTTATATCGCGGAATCGACGATGATCAGGGACACGACGGCATACCGGTACCTCGTCGCGTACTTCATGAAGCACGGGCTCACCGGATGCACGGTCTTCCGGGGGATGGGCGGGTACGGCCACGAGAACAAGCTCAGGACCGTCGACGTCTTCCAGTTCTCGCTCGACCTGCCGATCATCATCGACGTCATCGATGTCCGGGAAAAGATCATGGGGATCCTCCCCGAGATCGAGGCTATGATCGACGACGGGCTGATCACCCTGCAGGACGTGCAGATGATCCGGAAAGTTCCGGGATAGCCTCCATTACCGGTAGATCAACGAAAAGTGGATCTGCGGCCGCGGGCTGAAAAACAGCCCCCGCACTCCGGATATTCTCCCCGAAAAAGGTCTTTTTTTTTATCCCAGCCGCACCGGGCTCGATTTCTCCGATTCCTTCTCGACGACGACTGCTGTCCCGTACGCGAGGATCTCGGTCATGTAACTGATCTCGGACGAATCGAACCGGACCCCGACAACCGCATTGGCGCCGAGCGCCTTCGCATGCTCCTTCAGCCGTGCGAGGGCCTGTTCGCGCGACTGGTTGAGGAGTTCGGTATACTCGTGGATCTCGCCGCCTGCGAGCGAGCGGAGGCCTGCCGTGATGTTCCGGCCGAGCCCCCGGCTCCGGACGATGAGCCCCCACGTGAACCCGATGGTCCTCGTGATCCGGTAGCCGGGCAGGTAGGGCGTGCTTACAACAATCATTTCATCAGGCACATTTCTCACCGCCAGTCCGGTTGATCGTACCAGTCCAAAAGAGTTTCCCGGCTTCGAAAAGGGGGGCTGGCATGCGGAGCTGGTATGCCGGGTTTCAGGAAGCCGCCGCCGGAAGCATCGCCCCGCCGGCCCAGAAATAAAGGGCCGGGAAGAATTTTTCGAGATAGGCGGTCTCGGGGAGACCGATATAGAGGTGGAGCAGGATGAGGAGAGCGAGGGCCGCAAGGCCGGCCCAGAGGAGCCGGCTCGTTCCGGCAAAGTACCGCCGGTATGTGTTGACGCCCCATGCAGAGTAGAGCCCCTCCGCGGCGATTCCGGCGCAGACCAGGAAGAGGACCAGCCGGTGCGACGTCCCGCCGATGTTCCCGAACGAGACGATCAGGAAGACGAGGGAGCTTGCAACCCCCTTGAGGGTGTCGCCATTGTAGAACTGGGCGAGCCCGGGAAAGAGCGCGGAGAGGGCGAGCGAAAGCAGCAATATCCGGCCAGGGACCACATACGTCTCGGGCCTTGCGCTGGTCGGGGTATCGAGGTTCAACTGGTCGGTAAGCTTCCGGTGGCAGGCCCGGCAGAAATACTCGTCGTACGTGATGATCGCGCCACAATACGGACAGAGCCGGCCGATCTGCTCTTTTTTACTGCCCATTCCTGAAAAAGAATAAAAAATTTTAAACTATTTAGTGTTTGTGTACTTGTCTTCTCCCCGGGCCTCCGTTACAAAAAACCATTCCGGGCCGTCCTCCGGACGGATAAACGGTAAAAATTGTTCCTTTTTTAGGAGAACCGGAACACCGGACCGGTCCTCCGGGAGGCCTAGATCGGTTCGGCGACATAGATGTTATTGCCCGCAGCCGCAATCTTCACCCGGACCTGTCCTGCCTCTTTCCCGCAGTTGTACACCGAGACCACCCGGTCGCGGGCAACGCCGAGCATCTCGCCCCGGATCCAGCCGGGGGCCCGGATCTCCACGGTCGCCTTCTCGCCTTTCCGGAAGACCTGCGGGATCGAGGGCCGGCGGACGGTCTTGAAGTCCCGTGCCGGGTCAAGACGGAGCCGGAGCCCGGACTCCTTCTCCCATGCCGGGATGCTTCGGTTGAAAAACTGCCACCAGTTCTGGGCTTTCACTCCTTTCGGGCTCCGGCCGTACCGGTACCGCTCGAACTTCTGGATCCCGAGCGGGGGGAACCGTTTTCCTGCCCCGATCTCTTGTGCAAACTGTATCAGGTTCGGGATCTCCGCGTCGTTGATCCCGGGGATATACACCGGTGCGATGAGAAGATCCATCCTGCTCCGTGCGACCGCCGCCGCCGTTTCCTTCACCCGGCCGATATCGAACCAGTCGGCACCGGCAAGTGTCTTTGCAAGGGCCGGATCGAGCGCGTGCAGCGAAAGGTTGATCCGGTCGAGGCCCGCCTCTTCGAGCTTCCGGATCAGGCCCGGATTGAGGAGCGTCCCGTTGGTCTGCATCGAGATGGTGCTGACCTCCGGGATCTTCCGGAGGCCGGCAACGAGCTCCGGCATCTGCCGGTAGAGCAGCGGCTCGCCCGGCGAGTCGATATGGCACTCAACCCCCGGGCCCTTGAACCCGGCGATCTCAACGACTGCCTCCAGGAGGTAACCTGTCTCGACCTCGTAGCTGGCCGCCCGGGTCCGGCTCTCCGGCCCCGCATCGACGGAGCAGAACGGGCAGTTTATGTTGCATCCGCAGCTGGGGCGGACCTGCAGGAGAGATGTACCCCGGTCTATGACGCCAAAATAGAGCGAGCCGACGAGCGGAATGCCGGATTCACGGGTGATGGTGATGTGCGGCACAGGCTCCCGGGGCCTTCCGGGAGTGGTCACCGGGACGATCTCCGGAGCCGGTAACCGGTCCACGTCCCCCGGTCGAGAACCGGTTGCGGGTTCTCCATCCGGGAAAAGACGAACTCGAAGGCTTCCCGGTCGACCGCAGTCCTCCCGGCAGACGTGCAGTACCGGACAAACGCATCGTACATCTCGGGACAGGGGACGGATGCGGAAGGGTCGGGGACGAGGTCTTCTTCGTGGAACCTCCAGATCCCCTCGAACTCGAGGTCGTCGTCGATCAGGGGCCGGGTGATATTCTCATCGAGCTGAGCTGCGGCCTCCTGCTTCCGGGAAACCCCTTCGAGGTCCTTGTAATAATCGCTGACCACGGCGAGGCCCTGGCGGAGATCGTTGAGCTCAAGCTCGAGATTATGGATCTTCTTCTCCTTGTCCGGGTCCTGCCCTGGAGGTGTCATTGCACTTGTTCCTTGTTTTTCATTTCGGGGATGATAAAACTGCCCGAAGATACACGCCGGCTGCTGACGGTCACCGGTCCCGGCCCCGGAGGCAGCCTGCGTATACGCACTGGCCGTACGAGACACAGCCGTCGCCGAGCGGGTAGCCGGCGTTGGCGACGTACTCGTACCCGCGGGAGACGATCTCCGAACGGATCGTCTCCCGGATCAGCCCGTTATAGGCGACCCCGCCGCTCAGCGCGATCTGCCGGAACCCGCCGGCATCCGCGGCGTTCATCGCGAGCCGGGCGATACCCCGGGCAAGGTTGTACTGGAACGAGGCGGCGACGGCCCGGACCGATCGTTCGTCGCCGGCAGGCAATGCGGCTGCCTCTTCATACGCTTTCCTCATGAGCGAACGGGTGGAGAGGACCTCCATCCCGCCGCTACGGACGAGAGGGATATCCCACCCCTCCGGTGTCCCCCCGTACGCCGCCGATTCGAGTTTCATCGCGGGCTCGCCGTCGTACGTCCTCTCCCGGCAGATGCCGAGGAGAGCTGCGACTGCGTCGAGGACCCTGCCCGTGCTCGTGGTCGTCATGACATTGAACCCGCCCGCCACCTGTTTTTGTAAGACGCCGAGCTCGATATCGGTCCACCCGCGGTCTGCGAGAAGGGCGAGGATATCCTCGTCCGGGAGGATGCCGTACAGCATCCGCTCCGGGAACCGGGTGGCGAGGTCGCCGCCCGGCATCGCGACCGGCTCCAGGTGGGCGACGCGGGCAAGGTCCGGCACCTGGCCGGCGAAGATCTCCCCGCCCCAGACCGTCCCGTCGTCCCCGTACCCGACCCCGTCGATCGCGATGCCGACGCAGGGCTCCGTGGTCGCGGCCGCGATATGCGCCCGGTGGTGCTGGACGGGGACGAGTTCGAGCCCGTGCTCCCCGGCGATCTCGCGGGCGAACCGGGTGGAGAGGAACTGGGGGTGGAGGTCGTGCGCCACGACATCGAACTTCGCCCCGAGGAGTCGCTGCATGTTCCTGACCGTCTCCTGCAGGTACTCGAGCGTAGGCGGGTTGCGGACATTGCCGACATGGGGGGACGTTATGGCAAACCCGCCCTTGTAGATCGTCGCGTTGGCGTTCAGCTCCGGCCCGACACCGAGGATGCAGCGCTCCCCGAGATCGATCGCTGTCCGTTTCGGGGCGATCCCGCGGGAGAGGCGGATGATATAGCCCTTCCGGACCACCGAGTCGTCGCAGCGGTTCACGATAGGCCGGTTATGGGTGAGGAAGAAATCGGCGTCCCGGTTGAGCCGCGCCATGGCACGGTCGGTCTCCGTGATCATCGGGTAGCCCGGCATGTTGGCGCTCGTCATGATCAGGAGCGGGGCCTTCATCCGGTCAAAGAGGAGGTGGTGGAGGCCGGTGTAGGGGAGCATGCAGCCGATGGTATGGAGGTTGCTGATGGCAGCGTGTGAGGAAGGGTCGCGCTTGTCGAGGACCGCGATGGGATGGACCGGGTCCGTGAGGGCCCGGCGCTCGTCGTCAGAGACGCACGCGATGGTATCGAGGTGGCCGGGCCGGACCATTACCGCAAAGGGCTGCTCGATCCGCCCGAGCCGGCGTTTCAGTTCGCCGGCCGAGTTCTCGGTGCAGGCGAGGTGGAACCCTCCGATCCCTCGTATCGCAAGGATCCTGCCGGCATCGAGCAGCCCTGCGGCTTCCGCGACCGGATCAAGACAGATGACCTTCCGGCCGTCATTGTCGAAGAGCTCGAGCTGCGGGCCGCATTCCGACGAGGCGATGGTCTGGGCATGGTGGCGCCGGGAGGCCGGGTCGGCGTACTCCTTGGCGCAGCCGGGGCACATCGTGAACTCCGCCATCGAGGTCCGTTCCCGGTCGTACGGGAGTTCCCGGATGATGCTGTACCGGGGGCCGCAGTTGACGCAGGAGGTGGCCCAGTACCGTTCGTACCGCCCCTCCTGCCGGAATAAGTCGGCGAGGCAGTCGTCGCAGAGCGCGATGTCGGGCGGGATCATCCCGGTCAGGGAACCGGTCGCAGAGGGCAGGATGAAAAACCCTTCCGGCATATCACCGGAAAGTTCCGCCACTTCCACGGAGTCGATGCGCGAGAGCGGCGGGCCGAGGCTGACGGCTGCGAGAAATGCTTCAAAACGCTCCCCCCGTGCCCGGATCTCCACTTCGCTGCCGAGGTTCTTCACCGTGCCGGAGATACCGAGCTCATGGGCAGTCGCGTACACGAAAGGGCGGAACCCGACCCCCTGGACAATTCCCCGGACCGTGATTTTACCCTTTTTTCGCATGGTTGAGCCGCAAAAATTTATTGATTCGGGAATCCATATAATTATAGGGTTTTTACCGTGCCGGGCCATATTCGCATCGTCAACGATCCCGTTGAACTCGTTCCTCTCCTGATGACTTTCAACGACACCTCGTTCAAGAAGGTGTACGAACTCCTGAACAAGACGTGGATGACCGAAGAGGAGATCGAAGCCCAGGTAGCTGACGGTTCGGTAGCGATGTGCATCCAGCTCCTGAAGAAAGGAAACCTCGTGGAGGAACAGTGGCGGATGCCCAAGCCCGGGAAGAAGCCGGAAAAAGAGTTCCGGGCCACCTACAATAAGTTCCGGGCAAATTTCCAGTGCAACCTCTCGGACCTCTCGGACATCATCTACATCTCGCTCTCCAACGACGAGACCCTCCGCGACATCGTCGGGAAGATCGAGGGGGAACTCGGGAAAGGCAACAGCTCCATCAACGATCTTGCACGGAAGATCGGTGTCAGCCCGGTTTTCATCAAGGGGCTTGCCAAACGGATCCCCCATATGGACGTGAAGGGGCAGGGACTGGTGCTGCTTGACACAGGGCGGTAAGGATCCCCTCTACTCCATCCTCCGGAGCAAGCGCGAAGTCTCCCGGCTGCAGATCCTCGTGGAGATAGCCGAACACCAGCCGGCAGTCCGGCAGCAGGAAATAGCCGAGAAGATGGGCGTCACCCCGCAGGCGATCTCCGAGTACATCCGCGAGATGGTCGACGAGGGGATGGTCTCGGCGAGCGGCCGGGGCAACTACGAGGTGACGAAGTCCGGGATCGAGTGGGTACTCGAGAACGCGGAGTCGCTCGAGTCGTATGCCCGGCACATCCGGCGGGACATCATCCAGCAGGTCTCGATCTGGGCGGCGATCGCCGCGGAGGATTTGAAAACGGGCGATCCGGTTGGCGTGTACATGAAAGACGGTTTCCTGTACGCGGGGAAGGCCCCGCTCGACGCTTCGGGCACCGCGGTTGCGGACGCACAGGCCGGCACCGATGTCGGAGTCGCCCGGCTGAACGGGATCATCGAACACCACGAGGGGATCGTCCATGTCTGCAAGGTGCCGCGGATCCAGAACGGGGGCTCCCGGAAGGTCAGGCGCGACCAGCTCCTGTCGGTCCTCGCCGGGGCCGGGATGGTCTCCGCGGTGGGGCTCGAGGCGTGGATCGCGCTGAACGCGGCGGGGAGGAAACCCGACATGTTCTTCGGTGCCCGGGAAGGGGTCATCGAGGCCGCGTTCCACGGAATCGACTGCGCCATCGTCATCGTGGACGAGGAGTTCACCGATTTCCTGAAGCGTCTGGAGAGCGTGGGACTGCAGTACGTCATCCACGACCTGATTGCCCCATGAAGATCATCGTCCAGCCCCAGAAAGGGGGCAGCTACAAGGTCATTTTCCATGACGGCCGGAACACCCGGGGGGCCGGCTTTGTCGAGCTGACTGACACGCCACGCGGCCCGCGGCCGACCCGGTACCGGGTCCGGTGGGGCGCAAAGAAGGAATACCGGCACACCCCGTCAAAGGAGTTCATCGCCCAGCTCCGCGAGTCCGATGTCCGGATGGCCAGGCCGGACTCCCGTTTCGAGGCCTTCCTGGCGGACTTCCAGGTCCGGATCGGGACGGTGAATGCCTGCCGGATGTGCCTGCTCGACGACCAGGTGACCGTCCTTACCCCGGAAAACGAGGTGACGTTTTCAAAGGGAGAGAAGATCTGCATCGACTGCGGGAGGCGGGAGCTCCGCCGCGAGGTCTCCCACCTCGGCCGGCTGGGGCGGGAGGGGGTCGCCCATCTGGAGCAGCTCCTCGTGCAGTTTAAGAACCTTGACCGCGTGCTCGCGACCCTCTCGCCCGAGAAGATCACGATGGCATCGGCGATGTTCGACCGGCTCGAACCGCACCCGGTAGTAAAGACGTCCGCGGTGAACGAGCTGCCCCTCCCCCGGGAGTTCATCGATGCAGCCGGTGTCACGAACCTGATGCCTGCCCAGCAGCTGGCGGTCGAGGCCGGGCTTCTCTACGGAAAGGACCTGCTCGTCGTCGCCGCCACCGCGAGCGGCAAGACGTTTATCGGCGAGATGGCGGGGATCAAGAACTATCTCGAGGGCAGGGGGAGGACCCTCTTCCTTGTTCCGCTCGTCGCGCTCGCAAACCAGAAGTACGAGCGGTTCACCCACCGGTACGGAAAGTTCGCAAAGACCGCACTCCTCACCGGCGTGAGCCGGCTCAACCTCCCCGAGACCCGGAAAGTCGGGGAGCGGGACCCGCGGTCGCCCATCGTTGTCGGGACGTATGAGGGTGTTGACAACATGATCCGCAGCGGGCAGAAGATGGCAAAGATTGCAACGGTTGTTATCGACGAGGTCCAGATGCTCGAGGACGCCGACCGCGGGCACCGGCTCGACGGGCTCATTGCGCGGCTCAAGTACCTCTGCCCGCAGGCCCAGTTTCTCTACCTCTCCGCAACCATCGGTTCGCCAAAGACGCTGGCAAAGAAGCTCAACTGCACGCTGGTCCAGTACGCAGACCGGCCGGTCGGGCTCGAGCGGTACCTCCTCTTTGTCGAGCGTAAGCAGAAGATCCCGACTATCAAACAGATGACGACCGACGAGTACAAGCGTACGTCGTCGAAAGGGTACCGGGGCCAGACCATCATCTTCACCAATGCCCGGGCACGGTGCCACACCATCGCCGACGCCCTCGGCATGCGGGCGGCAGCCTATCACGCAGGGCTCACGTCGCAGGAGCGTCGGGATGTCGAGACCCGTTTTCTCGGGGGGAAGCTGATGGCAGTCGTCACGACTGCGGCGCTGGGGGCCGGTGTCGATTTCCCCGCATCCCAGGTCATCTTCGATGCCCTCGCCATGGGGCGGGAATGGCTCTCGGTCCAGGAGTTCAACCAGATGGGCGGCCGGGCCGGCCGTCCGGACTTCCACGACCTTGGCCGGGTCGTGATCCTCGCCGAGCCGGGGGGTTCGTACTCCCGCGAACTGCCGGGGACCGAGGAGGAGATAGCCATAAAACTCCTCCGGGGGGAGATGGAGGAGGTCGCGCCCGAACACGACTTCGAGAAGAGCTCGGAAGAGTACGTTGCCAACGCGGTCGCCTGCGACGGCGAGGAGGCGGACCTCGACCGGATAAACAACCTCATGGTCGGGAGCATGGAACCGGTACTTCCCGAACTGGTCGCGCACCGGCTCGTGGAGAAGCGCGGGACGAAGCTCGTCCTCTCCCCGCTCGCAAAGGTGATGGCCGAGCACTTCATCGGCATGGAGCGGCTCCTCGAGATCGTGCGGCTGACGAAGGAGATGAACGATCCGATCGGCATCATCGGGGAGCTCGAGAGCGAAGAGATCCAGAGGGAGAAGAAGCCGGAGAAGAGAAAGCCGCCGCAGGTCCGGCAGCACCCG
>DASPUR010000160.1:0-4121 GCA_035622795.1 Methanoregula sp.
CGTTGTCACAGGAGAAGGGGAGTTCACCCTGCCCCGGCTTATCCGGGAGATCGGGGATGGCAGGAGCGGGCAGATACCGGGCGTCGTGACCCGGGACGCCGGGGCCCCTGCCGACACTTCGGTCGTGCTCGGCGCATATCCGGCATTCTCGGAGACCCAGGGGTATATCGAGATCTCCCGGGGGTGCCCGTTCGCGTGCGGGTACTGCCAGACCCCTCAGATCTTCGGCCACTGCATGAGGCACCGGCCCATCGACACGATCGCGGAGTACGCAAGACGGTACGAACACGCCCGCTTCGTCTCGCCCAATGCGTTTGCCTACGGGTCGGACGGTGTCCATCCGCGGTGGGAGAAGGTCGGCCGGCTCCTGAAGGCACTGGATCAGAAGATCTATTTCGGGACCTTCCCGAGCGAAGTGAGACCGGAGTTTGTCTGCGAGGAGTCCCTCGCACTCGTCGCCCGGTACTGCGCAAACACAAAACTTCACTTCGGTGCCCAGTCCGGGAGCGACCGCGTCCTTTCGCAGCTTCACCGCGGGCATACGGCCGGGGATGCTATGGAAGCCGTCGACCGCTGCTGCGATGCCGGAATCACGCCGGTCGTCGATTTCATCGTCGGGTTCCCGTTCGAGACCGATTCCGACCAGGAGGAGACGCTCGCGGCCATCCGGGAGATCGCCCGTCGCGGGAAAGTCCACGTGCACCGGTTCATCCCGCTCCCGGGCACACCGCTCGCCGGCACAACCGCGCGGCCACTCCTGAAAGAGACCGAGAAACTGCTCGGAAAACTCGCGTTTTCGGGGAAGCTGAGCGGTTCGTGGGACGATCCTGAGATAAGGTTTTTCAGGCGCCGTTTGAAATAATATACCATGAAAGATGTGCTATTGATAGCAGATCTCCATGGTCAATTCGGTAAAATTGATTCATTTCTGGAATTAAATCCGGAAGCGGTATTTATCGCAGGCGATATTACGAACATGGGTCCGGTTGACGCGGTCGATGACGTGCTCTCACGCATCGATGTGCCGTGTTTTGCAGTGCCCGGCAACTGCGACCCCCGTGAGATCCTTGAGACTCTGGAACACTCGGACGCGGTGAGCCTTCACGGCTCGCGGATAAACCTCGGGAAGATGTCGATCGTCGGCATCGGCGGCTCCAACCCCACGCCGTTCAAGACCCCGTTCGAGATGACCGACAAGCAGATAGACGACATCCTCCACGGCGCGATCGGGAAGATGGAGAAGACGGTGCACAACATCCTCATCTCCCATGCCCCGCCGTTCGAGACCCTCGACAAGGTCAATGGCGACCACGTCGGCAGCGCGAGCATCCGCAGGCACATGAAAGCCTTCGACCTCGTCTGCTGCGCCCACATCCACGACCAGCGCGGGGTCATGGATATCGAAGGCGTAAAAGTCATCAACCCCGGCCCGGCGATGGACGGCCACTGTGCAATGCTCCACTTCGGGACCGAGGCAAAAGACATCAAAGTCGAGCTGCTGACCGTCTGAACCGGCCGCAGACTAAAATCTCTTCTTCTTTCATCTGGTCTTGGCGATTCCTGATCAGCGACGTCCTTTTTCGTCCCGGCCGGAACAAAAAAACAGGAAGAGTCACTACCGTGCCGATGCCCGCTTCTCCATCACCAGTTCGAGATAGGACATCAGGATCGGCCTGCCATGGACACCGATCTCATCCGCAATCTTCTCTATCCGGGCGGTAGCCTCCGGGCCACCGTCTTCCGCCATTACCTCGATCTCGACAAACGTCCCGAGTTCTTCGACTTTGTCGAGTGATACCGATGCACGTGCATACCGGAAATTCTCCCGCTGCTTGTTGACTTCAGCGGTTCTGGTAAATCCCAGCCGGTCGAGCATCACCTCGAAGACGGGGCCGGACTCCACCGCGGTGTTGAGTTCTTCGCGGGCCTTGAGACCGGACGATCGGATCTTCGGTCCCTTGTAGGTCACGACAGCGTGGTCATCGGTATACCGGACCCGCACCGCTTCATCGGTTCTGGCAAAATCCCGGTGGGGGGCATTATAATAGACATCGTGTTCGCGGGCGCTTCCGGCGGGTTCTGCTCCGAGCCGGATGAGGCGTTCCCTGACCGGTCCGAGTGCCGGCACCGCGACTTTCAGTTCAATTTCGAGCATGAATGTGCACTGTTTTATCTGTGTTCATTGCGACTTAATATAGTCAGGTGAATCAATGGCAATAAAAGAAGGAGACTTTATCCGGCTTACGTACACCGGAACGGTAAACGGCGTGGTCTTCGATACCACGGACGAAGAAGCGGCGAAGAAAGCCGGGATCCACAGCCCGGAGGCGACCTACGGCCCGGTCACCATCTGCGTGGGGCAGAAACACGTCATCACCGGCCTCGATGAGGAACTTGCCGGCAAGAAGGCGGGGGCCGAAGGCGAGGTCGTCGTCCCCCCCGAGAAAGCGTTCGGCGAACACGACCGGAAACGCGTGCAGTCGTACCCGAAGAACAAGTTCTCCGAGAAGCCGGTCCGCGGTATGCCGATCAGGATCGAAGACCAGGGCGAAGGCCGGGTCGTGGACGTCATCGGGAGCCGGGTCATTGTCGATTTCAACCCGCAGCTAGCCGGGCAGACACTGACGTATTCCTACAAGATCGAGGAGAAGGTTTCCGATCCGCTCGAGCAGTTCCGGGGACTTGTCCGGCTCTATGCCGGAAGGGATATGGAGATCTCGTTTGACGACGGGAAGATGACCGTGACCCTCCCGCCCGGGATCAATTATGACCGGCGCTGGCTCCTGTGGCGCGGCAGGATCATCCACGAAGGGTTCGAGCTGATCAAGGGTATCTCCGAGATAGTCATGGTAGAACGTTTCCTGTGGCCCGAGAAGAAAGAAGAGAAGGCAGAATAATTTTCTCATTTCCCCGGGGTCCCGGCAGGCTTTTATCTTCACATTCCCGGCACCGGAAAAGCGTTCTCTGTACCGGTGAGCGATTTTTTAAAATAGTCGCCGGAAGAACTGAGATATATGCATCCGAATCCAAAATGGGCTCTCCTGATAGCCGCTCTCCTCGCTGCGACCGTTGTCATCGCGGGTTGCTCGGGTGGCGGGAACGGGGGTAACACGACACCGGCCGCCCCGGGAACGGTCGTAAAGACCACGGCCGGGCCCCTGTACTCGGCCGGCGACGTGGTCCGGAACCCGAAGACGAGCTCCACCACAGCGCTCCTCATTATCGGCTACGACCCGTCAACCGATATGTACGAACGTGCCCTCCTCTACCCCAACGCTGACGGGAGCTGGGGATACCGGGTGAACAGCGAGACGGTCAAGGCCCCGCGGTCGGTCGTGGAGAGCATATACTCAGAAAGGGTCACGACGCTTTCTGTCTCCGCAGTGCCGATTGGCACCCCTGCACCCGCGACCACTATCACGACGGCAGCTACGTCCGTGTCGGGGGCGGCCACGGCCCTCGCTACGGTCACACCCACAGCCGCTCCGCCGGTCATTTACGATATCAGGCCGGATACCGGCATGGTGGGAACATCGGTGTCGATAACCGATCTCCATGGGGCAAATTTCGTGACCGGTGCAGCGGTAACCCTTACCCGCGACGGCAGCACGACCATCACTGCTACGAACGTTGTAGTTACAAGCCCGACCAGCATTACCTGTACGCTTCCTATACCGGCCGAAGCCACACCCGGATCCTGGAATGTCGTTGTCCAGAACCCTGACAGCCAGGTGGCAAGTTACTCCAACATCTTCGAGATCCACTACAACCCGAGCGCGACTACAACCACGTCCGCGGGCGTTACATCCGGGGGAATTACGATCACGAATATCGATCCGAGTTCGGTCGGGGGAGCCAACATGTGGTCATTCACCATTTCCGGTACTAATTTTCTAGATGGAATTGCCGCTTCACTTCAAAAAACCGGTTCTACGGATATTCCGGCATCATACTGCCTGAGATCAACCACGTCCCAAATGATGTGCAGGTTCAATATTCCCATGGGTTCAAACGGACAGTGGACGCTCTACCTCAAAAACACGGACGGCACGTCTGGTTCGCTCACCAACGGGCTGACTGTCAACGGATAGGCAATCCCTTTTTCCACCGTTTTTTCCCCT
>DASPUR010000161.1:0-13003 GCA_035622795.1 Methanoregula sp.
CCCTTACAACGATTGGTCTAATCATAAGTCTCCGGAAATAACTGACAATTACGTCACTTGGCTTGATGACCGGGGGGAACCTGTCGGTGATTATACAGTAGGCATATATGATCTTGCCAACGAAACAGAACTAAACTTCCCGCAGACATCCGCCACGATCATTCCAATATCAGCATCTGCGCTTCCTGATGAATTAAGAATTTCAGGCAACCGAATAATTTGGCATGATCGGCGCAGTGGTCCATCTACAATTTATCTCTCAACCCTCGGGGTCAACAAAACCTGCCCGGTCGCCGATTTCAACCGGAGCCCCGAATCCGGAAGCCCGGGGCTTCGTGTCAATTTTACTGACAATTCAACCTACGCGTCCGATAACCCAATCCAGCATTATTTCTGGGACTTCAAGGATTCCAATACCTCGATCCTCCGGAACCCGGTAAACATTTTCGGACCTGTAGGTAGGTATCCAGTCTCCCTCACTGTCAGTAATCTCCTTTGTCGCAACATCACACCAATGGATGACCGGTACAACATAACCATCGGGCCGCCAACTGCGAGTTTTACTGCGACTCCGACAACCGGCTTGATACCGTTATCAGTTCATTTTGCCGATACCTCATCAGGTTCTCCAACATCCTGGAACTGGTCGTTCGGTGACGGAACTTACTCGAATACCAGTACTGCAACTCATGTGTTCATGACAAAGGGGAATTTTATCATCCGGCTGAATGTCACGAATAGTTTTGGTTCATCGACCGCTCAGTCTTCGATCATAGCGATGCAGGGGATGAATGCAACGGAGAACACAACGATTCCCGGCCTCACGATCGTGGATTCCGGAGGAAGGCAGTTCCTTGCGCTCGATTACCTCAAGATCCCCAACTGGTCTTTCATGCCAAATGCTTCGGTTCTTGAATTCACTTCATCAAATGACAGCGGGTTTGCGAATATAACCGTGTATGGTCTTGACGGGATCGGGTTCCGGCAGGATGTCCCAACCCACACGATCCAAGGCAACGTAACTGGAACACAGTTTCACAGTAATAATCTGCCCCTCGTCGATCTCTCGCCGACTTTTGGTCCAGACAGTTCGTTCAACTTCACCCTTATCAACCAGCAGTATCCGGAAAATGCACTCCTGAATACTCAGATCTGGGAAGGAGCGACATCATCCGACGCGTTGAACTTCATGAATGTAATCGCCCACTCCGGATTCGGCTCCTGGTACGGCACAGCATATACCGCAAAGATTACGAAGACCAATGTCCCTCCGAATGCCACTGCCAGACTATTTATGAGCGTTAACGCAAGCTGGGACGAAGCGATCAGTAACTGGCAGAACCGTACGGATGTCGTACGTGTTACGGATGACGGAAATTATGGAGAAGTCCTCCCACTTCATTTCCTCTATAAAGATGTTGCAAAAAATATCGACTACTTCGAAGCCGACTCCCCGCATGGCCTCTCGACGTTCGGCCTTTCCCAGACCACGGGAAGCGGCAACCCGTTCCAGCTGATCACCCTGACGATTGCCGCCCACGTAAACCAGCCCAGTGCCTCAATCGGCTCACCATCATATTCTTCCGGTGGGGGCTCGTCATCACCCCCGCCCCCGTCACCAGTTCAGACTCCGGTACCCCCGGACGCTGAGAAGTCGATAAAGCTCTATTCCAACCCGAGCGGGATTATCTCGCAGCAATCGATCCTCTTCTCTGCGGACAACCGGGTAAATCTCACGATAGGGACGGGGATCCTCGCGCTCGATAGCAGCGGGAAACCCTTAACCAACGTGACAATAAAGGCATTACCGGCTGAAAAGCTCCCGAACGCATCTCCCGGAAACGGGCTGGTATTTGCCGGGATGGCGTATGATTTCATGCCCGACGGGGCAACCTTCTCCCCCGGAATAACGGTAAGCTTCAGAATACCGGATTCGGGAGCCGGCCTGAAATACACGGTGAAATCCTATGACCGGGCAAAAGGGGCGTGGGAGGATCTTCCTGCGGTGTATGATCCGGTGAATGGTGCCTTAAGTACCCAAATTCCGCACTTCTGCTGCATTGCGCTCTTCAGCCAGTCGCTGGCAGGAGCCGCAGTTCAGGTTACGCCGGCGATAACCCCGTCGGCAGTTCCGCCCGTAACGCCGGCACCTTCCATTCCGCCGACTGCCATCAGTATCGTGTCAGGGATGGTTTTCTGGGTATCCGGCCTGCTTGCCAGAAACCCGGTCATCTTTGCAGCGGGAGTAATTTTAGTAATCTCTCTGGTATTTCTCCGTTACCGCAGGATGAGGTGAGACGATACCGGCCTTTCTCATTTAAAATGTCGATCCATCTCCGAGAAAGAAACCGGTTCCTGGCTGCCCTCCACATCTTCCTCTATCGCCTTTGCGATCCCCATTGCGATGATAATGACCGGGACGATCTCGAGGCGTCCCAGCCACATCAGGACGATAAAGAGCCACTTGACAGCGAACGGGCTTGCGGCTGATATGAATCCGACCGTAATCCCGGCGTTGCTCAGCGCCGAGACGATCTCGAAGACCACCTCGTCGAGCCGGAACGAGGTGATATAGATGTGGAGCGTCAGAATCGTTGCCATGAAGATCGTGAGAACATAGATCACGATCACGAGCATGTTCTTGGAGATCGCAAGATCGGAGATTTCCCGGGAGATGGTCTTGTCGCCAAACCTGAGGGGGACAAGGACCCGGCTGCTGACAAAGAATCTCCGGAACCACCAGCGTATCCCGTCAAACGCGAGTGCGATCCTGTTCACCTTCACCCCTCCTGACGTGCTGCCCATCGCGCCGCCGATGAACATGAGCATCGCAATGACCGAGAGGGGAATTGCAGCCCAGAAGTGGGGACTTGAGTTCTGCAGACCGCAGGTGCAGGTTGCCGCGAAGGACATGAAGACCCCCTGACGGACCGCTGTAAGAACGGGAAGACCCATAAAAAGAATCATATCAGTTGTAGTAACTACCGAGCCGGCCACAGCGAGGAGGAGGAGGAGGCGGACCGTCCGGTCCCGGAACATTTCGCGGACCCTGCCATTGTACAGAAAGAAAAAAACCTTGAACGGGATTGCCCCGGCAAGCATTGCCGGGATCAGGAGGGCTTCGAGAAGCGGGCTATGATAATACGAGAGACCGGCTGCATGGATGGTGAACCCTCCGGTGGAGACGGCTACCATGACGAGATTGAGGGAGTCCCAGAGCGGAATGCCGAGAAGCATGATAAGACCGGTGAACCCGAAGGTCAGTACAAGATAGATCATCCACATCCGGCGGCTTGTAGAGACTGCGGCAGGCACAAGCTCTTCTTCCCTGCCTTCGGCCCGGTAGAGCCGGAAGAGGGAGACCCGGGTCTTTCTCCGGAGGGAGATACCAAACGCGATGATGCCGATTCCCCCGATCCACTGCATGAACGTCCTCCAGAAAAGAAGTGTTTTCGGGGTTGTATCCGGCGACACGAGCATCGAAAACCCGGTCCCCGTCCATCCGGACATTGCTTCGAAGATGCTATCGGTATACGAGAGATGGAGTCCGAGCATAAAGGGGAGGGCTCCTATAATTGCAATCGCGATCCACGAAAGCGCGACTGCACTGATGGTAAGAGAGAACGAGGGCTCGAGGTTCTGGTTATAGGAAATGTGGGAGATGGCATAGCCAAGAGAGAGGAACACGAGGGGGGCCGACGCCATCGGGAGGACCAGGTTCCATTCCCGGAAAATTGCAAGGACGACAAAGGGAACAAGCGAGACAATACCAAGAAATTCGAAGATGAGGCCCATATCATGGGCTATCATCGCGATATGTTCGAGGCGCTTCATCCCACTAGTCAATTGTGTCGTTCTGGATATGTTGTTATGGGTGTCAGATGCAGGAATGAAATGGATCGTGCGGCTTACCGGAGTATCTATTAATCCCGATCCATCCAACAGGTAAACAAGAGCATGAAACCGTTCCGCGCCGATCTTTACCCCTCAGTCCTCCTCGTTGCCCTTACCCTCCTTGCCTTCATGGTGCTCTGGTCTGTAATGGATATGGTGCTCCTGGGGGCATCGCTCGCGGTCGTACTGATGCCACTTCACCACCGCATTTCGCGTCGCACACAACCGCTTATTTCATCGGTCATAGTTACTCTCGCGGTAGCCGCGGCATTCATCGGCACAGCAGCTCTTGCCCTGCACATTTTTGTTTCCAATGCAGATACCCTGAATACCATTTTTACTACCATCGGGGCCTGGCTGAACAACCCGTCGACCGACCCCTCCATACTCGGCTTTTCCATCCCAAAACCGGCGCTCACCCGTATGTTCGATATCGGCAACGCGCTCTTCGTGAATTACGAGAAGACCATTGTGAACGATCTTCCGGTCATTGTTTTCAAGGCATTCGTCTTTTTCTTCTCGCTCTCGGTACTGCTCCTCAAAGGCGACCGGATCAAGAGCAGGATCATGTCCCACCTGCCCGGCCCCCTGCATGCATATGTCACCAGAATGTCGGATGTGACGGTCGATACCCTCTATGTGGTCTATGTCGTCCAGATCGCCATCGCCGTTCTCACCTTCTTCATTGCGCTCCCGGTTTTCTGGTTTCTCGGGTACGGGAACATCGTATTTTACTCCTTTCTTGCAGCATTCACCGAGCTCATCCCGGTCCTCGGCTCGTCCGTTGCATTCATCATCATCGGGGCGTATGCCTTCTCCCTCGGCGATGCGCGGGGAGTACTCATCCTTTTTATTCTCGGCTACGGCATCGTTTCATGCCTTCCCGAAATTTCCATCCGCCCGGTCCTCGTCGGAAGGCGGGTGAAGATCCATCCCGTCCTTATGTTCATTGGCATCATCGGGGGCCTCATCACCATGGGGCTTGCCGGGTTCGTCCTTGGCCCCGTCATCGTCGTGCTCCTCATCACGAGCTACCGGATGTACATACGTGACAGGAAAGAACCCGACGGCATGGTCGCACCATAAAGCTGTTCCGGGGTTTAAGCAACCCCCGCAAAACCTTCCGCAACCGGAAAAGAGAAAGGATTATACCTTATTTCTCCGACAGGTAATGAAGAGATGCTGAGAGATTATGTTGCAATGCCGGATGTCGTCAAGTCAATGGGACTCGTCTTTGGCGACATCGGGACGAGTCCGATCTACGCCCTTGCGGCAATTTTTCTCGTAATTCCCCCTTCCCGTGACAACATTATGGGGATGCTTTCCCTTATCATCTGGACGCTTACCACTCTTGTTACCCTCCAGTACACCTACCTTGCAATGCACCTCGGCAAGAAAGGTGAAGGGGGGACTATTGTTCTCAAGGAAATTCTCCTGCCAATGCTGAAATCCACCCACCAGATTGCCTTTGTCTCTCTCCTGTCGATTGTGGGCATCGCTCTTCTTATGGGCGATGCTGTCATTACGCCTGCTATCAGCATCCTGTCTGCAGTTGAAGGGGCAACCCTTATTCCCGGCCTCGAGAACACCCCTCAGGTCCTGCTTATGCTCACGGCAGGTATCATCGCAATCGGTCTCTTTATGTTCCAGGCCCGGGGGAGTGAACGGGTTGCCTGGGCATTCGGGCCGGTTATGGCGCTGTGGTTCCTGGTCCTTGCAGTTTCGGGGGCCATCGCGGTAATCAGCCAGCCCCAGGTGATCCTGGCAATCAACCCGCTCCTCGGCATCGGGTACCTCGCCCACCATGGACTGGAAGGGTTCCTGATTCTCTCTTCGGTCATCCTGGTCGCAACGGGCGGGGAAGCACTGTATGCGGATATGGGTCATCTCGGACGGGAACCAATCGTCAAGGCGTGGCACATTGTCTTCATCGCCCTCTCCATCAATTACCTTGGCCAGGGCGCATTCCTTATGACGCACCCTGATGCCAACAATATCCTCTTCCAGATGTTTTTATCCCAGTTCTCGCTCCTGTACATTCCGTTTCTCCTGCTCAGCGTAGCAGCGACCGTCATCGCTTCCCAGGCAATGATTTCCGGCATTTTCTCCATCGTTTACCAGGGAATAACAACCCGGATTATGCCACTCCTCAGGGTGGAGTTTACATCCCCTCATCTGAGGTCCCAGATCTATATCGATGTCGTGAACTGGCTCCTCCTCTTCGCGGTCCTGTTCGTCATTGCAATTTTCCGGAGTTCGAACAACCTGACGCACGCATACGGCCTCGCGGTGACCGGCACGATGACCATCACCGGGATCCTCATCGTATGGATACTCGTACTCCGTGGCCAGATCGTTAAAACCGTAATTGCATCGGGTATCCTTGGGATCACCCTGGCCTTCCTTTTTGCCAATTTCAGCAAGATACCTACCGGTGGTTACTGGTCCCTCGTCATCGCGTCGGTGCCCCTCTGCGTTATCCTCATCTTCATAAATGGCCAGAAGCGGCTCAGCGAGGCGCTCCGCCCCGTCCCGCTCGAAGATTTCCTCAAGCAGTTCGATGTCGTCTACCATTCTGTCAACAAGATCTCCGGTTCGGCGCTCTTTTTTGCCCGGGATTTCCGGAAGCTGCCACAGTACATCCCCCGGATCATGTTTACCAACAATATCGTATACGAGGACAATATCATCATCTCGATCATCCGGACGGAACAGCCGTTTGGAGTAACCTGGGGAGTTACCCGGGAGATCACCCCGGGACTGTCGATCTTCGAGATCTATCTCGGGTACATGGAGATCGTGGATATCGGGAAGATCCTCCAGGAGGCCGGGATCGATGAGAAGACGATCTTCTATGGGATGGAAGATATCGTGACAGTCCATGTCGTGTGGCGGATCTTTGCTGCCATCAAACGGCTTACCCCGTCGGTCGTGCAGTTTTACAAGCTTCCGGCAGATAAGATCCACGGAGTCGTAACCCGGGTTGAACTATGAGATCGGCGTGACCTCCGTCCGGGCTAAAAAATATCGATACTCTCTTATCGCGATCTGACAAATAGATCGAGCAGCACGAGGTCTCCGGCCCCTGGTTCTTTTGTGAGGTGCCCGTGCGAGAATGCGTGGATCGCCGAGCCAGGTCAAAGGCGACGGATTTAGGGTCCGTTCCCGCAGGGGTTCGCAGGTTCGAATCCTGCTCCACGCACTGCACTGGTGAATTTTGTAAAGGATGGCATTCTCCCTTAAAAAAATTCCAACAGGGCTTACTCATGGATCATAGTCAGCATCATTTTGAATTTCTGCACCGCCCGGAGCGAGTGGGGCTTGTTTGCCGGCATGATGATCATCTCTCCTGCTGTCAGATGGTAGTCCGAGCCGGCAATCGTGATATCGGCTTCCCCGTCGAGAATCATCGCTAGTGCATCGAAAGGGGCTGTATGTTCGGACAACCCTTCGCCCGCAGCGAACGCGAAGAGCGTGATGGTTCCGGATTTTTTGTATACTGCCATGCGGCTGACGACCGATCCTTCCTGGTAGGCGATCAGATCTTTCGGGTCGAGGATCTTTTCCAAAAGGCTCTCGTAGTTCTTCTCCTGCATCGGGCAACTCCCTGATCATACGGAGGCGTCCGGTCACATAAAACCGACCATGAAATCCGTTATGTATAAACGGTTTCCACAACACCTTTTTTTACGGCGTGGGGCTGCCGGCGCCAAAAACCTTCCCGCACAGGATCCGCCATTTCCGAATGCCGGATAAGTCACCGGGGAACCGGTAAAACCCCAAAAAAAAGTATCTTTCAGAAAATTAATCGAGTTTTCTCTTGCCCATAGATTCTATGTACATATATTCCTTTCCAACTTCAATGGTACCCTTCTTGTCCTCAGGAATTGGGATCTCGAAATTGGTAAAGTCTTTCATGTCCATGAGCTGTGCCATATTGCCGGCAATGGAGAGGACCTGCCCGCTCTTGCGTTCTACCACCGGAACATAGGTTTTTGCCGAGACCGGAGAAACGATCGAGCGCTTCACTCCGTCGAAAAGCCCAACGGCATCGATACGGGCCTTCGCTGCCCCGTGTTTCCCGGGCTTGGAGGTAGCGATGCCGACTACGCGGCATGGTTCGTCATCAATTACGATATAGCGCCCTTCCTTGATCTTTCCTATTTCGGTCTGTTCCTTCATTTCATTTCTCCAAAAATTCCCACATAACGTAAACGCGGTAGTAATTTATCATTATGGCACTACATAAATACAGCGTTGAAAACGGGGTGCGGATGAAGACCGAGTTCCTTTCAGCGTGCGAAGAGATGGCAGAGCAGGTCACCGAAGTGATTTGCGATCTTGTGGGCACAGCGGAGGGAGGGACCATTGTCAAGATGGGAGCTGACCTCACCCCTACCAAAAAGATTGACCAGGTCGCGGAAGACTGTGTCATCGCGTATCTCCGCGAACACGATCTCTGCTCGCTCCTCATCAGCGAGGAGATCGGCAAAGTTGAGTTTCCCGGTTCCGGGACTATTTTCCTGGATCCTCTCGACGGGACGTACAATGCAGTTGCCGGTATCCCCTTCTATGCACTGTCACTCGCCCATGCCGAGGGGGGGATAGTCCAGCAGGCATTCGTACGGAATCTTGCGAGCGGCGAGACGTTCACGGCGGTAAAAGGAAAGTCCGCCCGGTGCGACGGGAAACCAATCCGGGTCTCCGAAGTCTCCAATCTTGACGAGTGTGCGATGAGCGTGTACGGGCGGAAATTCGATCCCGCCCGTGCGATGCAGCTCGGGCAGAAGATACGGCGGTGGAGACTTCTCGGGGCGTCCGCCCTCGAGCTTTGTTACATAGGGTGCGGGAGGATCGACGGGTTTGTCGATATCCGGGGGACGCTCCGGATTACCGATGCTGCTGCCGGGATGCTTGTCTGCAGCGAGGCCGGTGGAAAAGTCTCCGATCTCGAGGGCCACCGGATCCAGTTTCCCGACGAAGTGACCATCGGCAGGTGCCTCGTTGCCACCAATCGCCGCCTGCACCATAAAGTTATCGAGTACCTTAGGTGAAATCCCCGATGAAAGCAATGCTCGTTTCCCGGATCGACAACCGCGATGCTCTCACCTTTACCGGCAGGATCGGCGCCGTCCTTGAGAAGGAAGGGTGCGAGACGGCTTACGAGACTGACACTGCGAACGCACTTGGCGTGCAGGGCCGGCCTGCCGGTGATACAGAGGCAGACGTTGTTATCGTTGTCGGTGGAGACGGGACGATCCTCCGTACTATCCAGCAGATGGACCGCCCGGTCCCGGTCCTCGGCATCAACTGGGGGGAGGTCGGGTTCCTTGCCGATCTGGAATCCTCGGAGGCGCTCGAATTCGTGCGTCACCTGCACGAGGGTTTTACGGTCGAGGAACGGATGCGGGTCTCTCTCTTCCGGGACGGGGAACCCGTTGGCGAAGCCCTGAACGAAGGGCTTATCGTTACCACCCGGCCGGCAAAGATGCTGAGGTTCTCGATCCTCGTCGACGACGTGCCGGCCGACGAATTCCGTGCGGACGGCCTTCTCATCAGCACGCCCACGGGTTCGACCGCGTACGCGATGAGCGCGGGCGGTCCGATTGTCGACCCCTGGATCGAGGGTTTCCTCCTGGTACCGCTCGCCCCATACCTCCTCTCGTCCCGCCCTCACCTTATCAGCGAAAAGCGCAGGCTGAGGATCACCCTCGAGAGTGCGAAACCCGCAAATCTTGTAATCGACGGTCAGAAGACCGTAGAGCTTGGCAGTTCAAGCACCATCGAAGTCCGCCGATCGCCGTATCCGGCACAGTTTGTGGATATCCACCGTAATTTTTTCGAGAAAGTGGACAACAAGCTTCGGAAGCTCTGACCGATCATTTTTCCGGGAGAAGGCACCGGGAGCTGCAGAAAAACAGAGTACCTGGTGATCCGTGTAGGGAAGTTAGTTCCGGGATGCCGATATCGGGTCGGGACAATCATTTTTTTAGAGGACTTGTTCCGGATCTCATAATAAAAGGCTTATCTTGCCGGCCGATCCACGTTAGTTCAGGTGGTCGTTTGCAGGTTTCGATGAAACTCGAGATGAAGGATTCGCCGGGCCAGCTGGTTGCCGCGCTGAAGCCGATTTCGGATGTGGGCGGGAATATCAGGGCTGTCATCCACCAGAGGGAACCAGATTCGACCAGCGACACGCTCGATGTCCAGATCGTGCTCGAACTTCCCGAAGGGCGGCTCGAAAAACTCATCTCTCTCCTCCGAAAACAGGGTGTCCACATCCAGCGGATTGGCGAAGAGCGGCTCCTCTACCAGAGGACTGTAATCCTGATCGGTCACCTCATGCACACGGACCTCTCGGATACGGTCGACCGGATCGATTCAACCGGTTTTGCTGAAGTCTCCGAGCTCTCGATGAGCATGCCCGCGGTCCACGAACGCTCGTCATCACGCCTGACTATCAAGGCCCGGTCCAAAGAAGACATGGAATCTGCGCTTTCAATACTCCGAAAGGTTTCTGCGACAAAATCCCTTCTTCTTATCGAACCCCTGGAGGATATCTCGTGATGCGCGTAGCACTTATCGGTCTTGGATCGGTAGGCAGGGGAGTGGCAGAGATGCTCAGTACAAAAGACCTGGGGATCATTGTGACGGGCGTTGCTGATTCCCGGAGCGGCATCATCGATTCCTCCGGAATAGATATTCCTGCGCTCCTTGCCACAAAGAAAAAGAACGGCCACTGTGGAGATACAAAATTGACTGCGACGGATATCATAAACTCTGCAGAGTATGATGTGCTGATCGAAGTCTCGCCAACGAACGCCCTGACGGGGGAACCGGCAACCGGCCATATCCGCTCCGCCCTTTCTCATGGAAAACATGTCGTCACGTCTAACAAGGGGCCTGTGGCGCTCGCGTACCGGGAGCTGAGGGCGCTTGCAGACCGGCACGGAGTCTCTTTCCGGTATGAGGCAACCGTTGCGGGTGCGATCCCGATTATGCACACGCTCGAGCACGGTCTTGCGGGAAACGAGATCCTGGCGATTTACGGAGTACTGAACGGGACCTGCAACTACATTCTCACCCGGATGGCGGCCGAAGGACTGACGTACGAGCAGGCGCTCATGGAGGCCCGCGAATTGGGGTACGCAGAAGCCGACCCCACGTATGATGTCAAGGGCATCGATGCCGCGATCAAGCTGGTCATTCTGGCAAACACGATATGGGGCGATGGACGGAAACTCGCGGATGTCTCGGTCACCGGTATCGATCTCCTGACCCCCGATGCATTGCGGCTTGCTGAGAGCGGCGGTGACACCATCCGGCTCATCGCCGAAGCGATTCCCCGGAAAAAAATCCTCCGTGTCTCACCCCGGATCATCAGCAAGTCGCACCCGCTCGTGGTCGACGGAACCCTGAATGCTCTCACCCTCGAGACCGATATGGCAAAGGAGATCACCCTCATTGGCAGGGGAGCTGGTTCGGTAGAGACCGCGAGCGCGATCATAGGAGACCTCCTCTTCATCCGCGACCGTTATGTCAAGTGTTCTTGAGCACCGGCGGGAATACCTGCGCCTGATGCGCCAGTTCACCCTCGACAACGGATATTTTACGGTCACCGATATCCAGCACGCGGCGGGAATTCCCCGGAGCACTGCGCAGGACTGGGTGAACCGGCTTATCGAGGCCGGCTGCGTCCTTGTCCGGGACAGGAAACGGGGAAGATCACCCGCCCGGTACGCGGCGATCAGTGCAGTCCCTTCGAGTACCTGCCGC
The DNA here is from genome assembly GCA_035622795.1 of Methanoregula sp. Classification (GTDB taxonomy): domain Archaea; phylum Halobacteriota; class Methanomicrobia; order Methanomicrobiales; family Methanospirillaceae; genus Methanoregula. The sequence goes on from DASPUR010000161.1 coordinate 11,671, forward strand.
CGGATGTTTACCACAGTCGACGGCGACAATGTCGAGATCTACCATGACTGCATGAGCGGGGCCTGCGCTGCATTCTGCGGCCATCACCATGCCCTTGCGGGCGGAGCACTGACAACGGTCCGGCGCGATGGCAACCTTCTCCGGGAATGCGGCCGCATGGGGGATTTCACCGTGGATGTCGGGCTACCCCCGCTCTCGGCGGTCGGGGTGGTCGGGATACGGCGCGAAGGGGATATGATAGTCCAGACAATCCGGTGCATCGGCGGCCCGGCCTATTCCCTCTCGGATATGATGTCGCGTGCGGAAGGCGTGGCCCGGGTAGAGACCCGGGTCAGCGGGCATATTGTCGAAGGCTCAGTCTGGACCCGGGCTCTTCTCCACGTGACCATCGGGGTAGATGATACCGATTCTCCCGACAGGGGCGCAACGTTCGCGCTGGCATTTGCGCTTCTCGATCATGTCACCCGGATGAAAGGGATCCTCCCGATCAGCCACCACGTCGCAATGCTCAACCCGGCAGTCTTTGCCAAGACGGCCGGGAACTCGGCAAGTTTTATCGAGATCGCGGTAGATCCCGATGCGTTTGCCGGCCTTGTGGAACGGGCATCGCGGTTTGTTGCAGACGAGTCCCTTTCCGGGGAGTGGGGGATGGCCGTGCGAAAGGGCCTCGGGGTTCCAGCCGGGCTGCGCGAGTACGGGCGGCAGGTTCGCGGGCATATTGTTTCCCGTGCCGTCGCGGAAGCGACGGCCGAACGGTTTGGAATCACGCTTATGGGGGGTAACGGGGTCATCGGTGCCCTCGGTGCAGTCGCACTCGAGGGGCTCTCCCATGAACTCCTGCTGGACCCGGCACGGGATATCGGTACCTGATGGGTACAGTCCCCGTCACATGAGTGCGGGTCGTTTTCCGGGCCCAAGTCACTGGCTGCGCCAACATATCGATCCTTCGGGAGTTCCGCTGCTGGAATAGTTCTATTTGTTACCGCTGCCATTCCCTCCTGATAACTGAGATCAGTTCCGGACGGATTCCCTATATTTCCGGAATTATTGCCTCCCGGATCCGGAAAACAGGGGAATCGGGGCTCGATCCGGGCTTATTCTGATCATACTCCCACTGAACGTATGGACTTTCGCAGCCCCGCGGACAGGAAAACCGTAAATCCGGCCTTCATTATCGTCCCCGGTCCCTGCTGCTCTGCTTCCCGATTTTACCGGACAAACTCTTCTGCGATCTTCCGGCACAGGGCATTGCTCTCTGCGAGGAATCGCGGGGTCTCCCGCTGGATCTTTTCCTGTGAAGATCTCTTCAGGTTCTTGCTCCAGTTGCGGATGA
>DASPUR010000162.1:0-11457 GCA_035622795.1 Methanoregula sp.
GTCTCGGTGCGGTCGTAGAGGCCTACGATGTCCGGCGCGCCGCCGGCGAGCAGGTCCGAAGCCTCGGCGCAAAGTTCCTCGAGCTCGAGATCAATGCCGAGGGCCAGGGCGGGTACGCCCGGGAACTCACGGCAGAGGAGAAAGCGCAGGAGCAGCAGATGGTCTCCGCCGCGGTGGCACGGGCCGATATCGTCATCACGACCGCGGCGATCCCGGGGCGCAGGGCCCCCCTCCTCGTGACTAAAGAGACGGTCGCGATGATGCGGCCGGGAGCCGTCATCGTCGACCTTGCCGCAGAAACCGGCGGCAATTGCGAACTGACCGAGGCGGGAAAGACCGTCCGGAAAAACGGGGTCACCATCATCGGGCCGCAGAACCTGCCCGCCCGGATCCCGTTCCACACCAGCCAGATGTACGCGAAGAACCTCCACGCATTCCTCGCGCTCCTCGTTGACAAGGACGGTGAGCTCGTGAAGGAGTTCACCGACGAGATCCTGGTTGCAAGCCTCCTCGTCCATGCAGGCGAGGTCAGGCACGCTCCCACCCGGGAACTTATAGCCGGAGGAAGACCATGACCGACATAACCACGCTCTGGACCGCAGTGTACATCGCCATGCTCGCCGCATTCACCGGCTATGTTGTCATCAGCCGGGTCCCCGTCATCCTCCATACCCCGCTGATGAGCGGTTCGAACTTCATCCACGGGATCGTACTGGTCGGGGCTATGGTCGCACTCGGCCTCGCGACCACCCCCCTCGAACAGGCCATCGGTTTTGTTGCCGTAATCCTTGGCGCGGCCAATGTCACGGGCGGCTACGTTGTCACCGAGCGGATCCTCCAGATGTTCGACCGTGCGAAGAAGCCCGGGAAGGGGGCCTGAAATGACCGATCTTTCCTGGATCATCGATCCGGTCTACATCGCGACGATCTTCTTCTTCATTGTCGGCATGCAGCGGATGAGCCACCCGCTCACCGCGCGGAGCGGGATCGTCTGGGCAGGAGCCGCGATGCTGATAGCAACGCTCGTAACCTTCCTCACCCCGGGCCTCACGAATATTGCCCTGATGGCGATCGCCATCGTCATCGGAGGCGGTTTCGGGTATCTGGCCGCAAAACGAGTGGCGATGACCGACATGCCCCAGATGATCGCCCTCTACAACGGCATGGGCGGCGGCGCGGCAGCCGGGATCTCGGCGGTAGCGCTCCTCGGCCTCACTGCGGCGACCGGCGGCGATGCTGCGACCGCGGGATCCGCGACCGGTTTATTCGCAGTCATCGGCGGCCTCATCGGGGGAGTCTCCTTTGCCGGGAGCATCATCGCGTTCCTGAAGCTCCAGGGCTGGATGCGGCCCCGGCCGATCACGTTCTCCGGCCAGCAGCTGCTCAACACCACCGTCCTCATCCTCGCCATCCTCTCCGGGATCCTCGTCATCCTCCAGCCGGCCTGGGTCCCGCTCTCTGTAGCGGTGTACCTGCCGCTGTTCTTCGTCCTCGCCCTCGGTTTCGGCCTCCTCATGACGCTTCCTATCGGCGGGGCGGACATGCCGGTGGTAATCTCGATGTACAACGCCTTCACCGGCCTTGCCGTCGCGCTCGACGGCTTCTCGTTTGCCCCCCCCAATTACGCCATGGTGATTGCGGGTATCATTGTCGGCGCCGCAGGGTCGCTCCTCACCCTCAATATGGCAAAGGCCATGAACCGTTCGATCCGGAACGTCTTCTTCGGCGCATTCGGGGCGACGGAGGAGACCGGAGTGCAGATCCAGGGAAGCATGAAGCCAATTGACGTTGACGATGTCGCGGTCATGCTCGCCTACGCGGATAAGGTCATCATCGCACCCGGATACGGCATGGCGGTTGCCCAGGCCCAGCAGAAGGTCAAGGAACTGGCCGATCTCCTCGGGGCACGAGGCGTTGAGGTCAAGTTCGCCATCCACCCGGTCGCCGGAAGGATGCCCGGGCACATGAACGTGCTTCTCGCGGAAGCCGGAGTCGACTACGGCCACCTCCTCGACCGGGACGAGGTGAACCCCGAGTTCCCGTCCACGGACGTCGTCCTTGTCATCGGTGCAAACGACGTGGTCAACCCGGCAGCGCACCGGCAGGGAAGCCCGCTCTTCGGGATGCCCATCCTCGATGTCGAGCAGGCAAAGAACGTCATCGTCCTCAAGCGGGGGCAGGGAAGGGGTTTTGCCGGGATAGAAAACGACCTCTTCTACCGGGACAACACGCGGCTGCTCTACGGCGACGCCCAGGAGACGGCAGGCAGGCTCGTGCAGGCGCTCAAGAAACTCTAGGCTGTTTTACACCGGGCCGGGCCCGCCATACCGGCGGTGCCCGTGTTATTCTTTCTGCCCGTCTTCGCAGACCTCGAAGACGAGGTTCTTCCCGAACACCTTCTCGAACGCTTTCCGCTCACCCTCGATCCCCCAGATCTCGAGGTGGCAGTCTCCCCGTGCCGTAATTTCAAGGTGCACCGAGAGCTCATCGGCCCGGACGAAGCGGACATGGCGGATCAGCGCAGCATGGCTCCGGTCGAGGCTCTCGCCAAGCCGGAGAAACGTCGAGAGGCACCGCAGGGTCTCCCGCTCTTTCGGGTCGAGCTCGCTGACCTCCGGGTCCTTCTTCCGGGGAGCTCTCTTCCGGTGGAACCGGGCGAGGTTTGCCATGAACGTCACCTCGTTCTGGTCGAACCCGAGGAGCTCGGAGTTCCTGATGATATAGTAGGAATGCGCGTGGTGGTTGGTGTACGAGATGAACGACCCGATATCGTGGAGGAATGTCGCGTACTCGAGGAGCTCCCGTTCGCGGTCCCCGAGAGCGTGAAGGCCGATCTCCCGGGCGGTGTCGTAGAGTTCGAGGACGAGGGTGGTGACCGTCCGGGCATGGACCTCGTTGATCCCGCAGGACCGGCCGAGCTGGATGACGCTCCGCTGCCGGGGCGAGAGCGTGCCGAGGAGCGGGAACTCGTCCATCCGGGAGAGGTAGTCCACGAGGAGCCCGTCCTGCAGCCCCCGGCCGGTGATCGAGACGGCGTCAAGGGAGAGGTCTTCCATGAACGTGTCGAGAATAGCAGCCCCGGCGATGATGATATCCGCCCGTTCGGGATTGATCCCCGGCACGTTCCGGCGCTCTTCGAGCGTCAGGGGACAGAGGATCCCGACAACTTTTTTGAGGTCGCGGTGCGTGAGGACCAGGTTACCGTTCTTTGTGGGCTGGTGGGATGACTTCCGGGCGATCTCGGAGAGGTTCATCACCGTTCCGGAACTCCCGAGCACGACCTCGGGGGCGAATTTACGGATTTCCGGAAGGGAGTGGACAACCGCGTTCCGGATATGCTCCTGGATCTTCGCGTACTGTGCCGGGCTCACCGGGCCGGAAAAGTCGCGCGGGAGGTACAGGTTCGAGAGCCGTATGGCCCCGAGCCTGAAGCTCTCGAGATACCGGTATTCCGACGAGTCCCCTACGGCAATCTCCGTGCTGCCGCCGCCGATATCGATGAAGAGCGCCTGCTTCTTACCAAGCGGGGTCGCACTCGCGACGCCGAGATAGATGAGGCGTGCTTCCTCACGGCCGGAGATGACCCGCACGTCAAGGTGCGCCTCCATCCGCAGGAGGTGGAGGAGGGTCTTCTGGTTCGAGGCCTCCCGGAGGGCAGAGGTGGCGACCGCCACGAACTCCTCGGTGTTGAAGGATCGGGCAAGGTCCCCGAACTTTTTGCACACCATCACCGCCCGGTCCATAGCTTCGGCCGTGATCTCCTCCTCCTCGAACTCGCCCTCGCCGAGCCTGACCTGCTGTTTCTGACGGGAGAGGATGGTATAGGAATGGTTGGGGTTGAGCCGGACCACGAGGAGCCGGACAGAATTTGTCCCGATATCGAGGAACGCGACAACGCGGCCGGAGGGCCCGGGTTTTGGCGGCTTCACGGGACCATGACCTCCCGGGAAAAGACCGTTCTCATGAGATCCGCCTTCACGAGGGCCCGTGCCCGTTCCAGGTCCGCGCCCTGTTCCGGCGTCACCGCTATGAGAACCCGTTCAGGTGTTATGGTGATGCGGACATCCGCAACTACGGAGGAGTGGAGGTAGTCGAGGCCGTCAGCCACCCGGAGGATAGCCGAGAGCGTTCGGGCCGTCTCCTGCTCCGCCCGGGAAAGGCACGGGTACAGGGCGTCGCTCTCGGGAGCGATGGCCCGCCGGTGGGAGCGGACGATCAGCGCGATGACGATCCGGTCGGGCAGGGTAAACGGGAGGGATTCTTCGGAAAGGATCATCTCCCGGCCCCGGGAGGAGTGGGCTCTCTGCCCGAATTTCCAGCCGATATCGTGGAGGAGGCCCGCATGTTCGAGGATGAGGCGCTCATACCGACCGAGATGGTGGATCGGTGCCATCTGGTCGAAGAGTGCGAGCGCGAGCCGGGTGACCTGCGTCTCATGTACCTGGTGGTCCGGGCTTTGGGCCATCAGCACGCCGACTGCAGCACGAACGGCGCCCGCCTCCTCCGGCTTCCGGGGCAGGAATCCTGTGCGTACACCGCTGACAAGGGAACTCCTGAGCTCCTGCCACGCGTGTGCCCGGAGGAGCGAGTTCCAGTACTGGAGCATTCTCCGGTGGAGCACCCGGCGCTGTTTCTCCCGGTCATGGAGAAAGAGGCGGATGCCGGTGAGGGTGTGCACCCCCTTTTCCGTAACGATACCCGCCCGGGGGCGGGTGCGCTGCCGGACGATCATCTTCGCCAGGGTATCGATCCAGACATCGCAGTCATGGATGTCGCCGAGGATCTCCTGGACTTTCTTCACCCGGCGGAGCGGCTTTTTCAGCGAGAGCCGGTACACCGGGCCGTATACCTCGATCGTGTACCGCAGTTTCTTGGCGGCGATCCGCATCGCATGGTGCTCGGTTATCGCATCGGGGTCCGCGAGGTACGGCTCAAACGAGAGGAATTCCTCGATCCGGAGGGCGATCCGGTCCGCTGCAGTCCCCGGGATTCCGGTTGCGGGAGGACCGCGCTTCGTCTTTCCTGCCGGCACTTCGAGGCCCAGGAACGCAGCCCGCATGGCAGGGAGCGCACCGCTCTTACCGAGCCCGTCGAGCGCTGCGGTAACATGGTCCTGGAGCACGGAACGTTTCCGGCCCAGCCGGTGGATGAATATGCCGATCTCGGCCGCGAGCGCTGCACGCATCCGGTCGGCGGCCTCCCCGTTCCCGCCGTTCTTCCGGATTTTTTTTGCATAGGAGCGGAGGAAATCGAGCTGCACGTCGGTATCCCGGACCTCGCCGAGCGCCCGCGTGATCTTTTTCAGCTCCTGCATCCAGGCCTGGTAATCACCGGGTGCAAAACAGGAGGAGAACAGGGGAAGTGCTGCCCGGAGCCGGCGCGATGCCACCCGCATGCGGTGGATGTACTCGATGTCTTTTCCTTCGCGAACGCCGCCGATCTCTTTCTCGAAACTGTCGAGGAGTGGCAGGAGCCGGCCGGCCGCGAACCGGCAGCTGCCCGGACCGGCAGCCTGCCGGGTATCACTGCCCGCCATTGTTCCACGACCCGCGGTGCTCGAGGAGCCAGCACTGGGCGTTGACCGGCGGGGAACCCTCGGGGGGCAGCCGGCGCGTGTACGATCCATCGGGTTGGAGGACGCGGAGCTTCTCAGTGTCGGCAAGCTGGACCGGGATGATCGTTTTGACCAGGGCAGCTTTTATTTTTGCATCGAGCACCGGGAAGAGTACCTCGACACGCCGGTCGAGGTTCCGGGGCATGAGGTCTGCACTCCCGAGGTACACCTCATCGTTGCCCCCGTTCCGGAAATAGTAAATCCGTGCGTGCTCGAGAAACCTGCCGACGATAGCCGTGACCCGGATATTCTCGCTTACCCCCGGTATGCCGGGCCGGAGACAACAGATACCCCGGACCTGCAGGTCTACCGTCACCCCTTCCCGGGAGGCCCGGTACAATGCCGCAATGCAGACCGGGTCCACAAGCGCATTCATCTTGAACATGAGGTACCCGCCGCCCCCCTCCCGGTGGCGGAGGATCTCCCGTTCGATTCTCCCGATGACCGAATTGCGGAGCGTGACGGGGGCCACGAGCAGTTTCCGGTACTGCTCGATCCGTGCGTACCCGGTGAGGAAGTTGAAGAGCTCGGCGACATCGTCGCCGATCTGCCGGTCGCAGGTGAACATCCCGAAGTCCGTGTATACACGGCTGGTCGTGGCATTGTAGTTCCCGGTTCCGAGGTGCATGTACCGGCGGATGCCGTCCTTCTCCCGCCGCACGACCATGCAGAGTTTTGCATGGACCTTGAGGCCGACCACGCCATAGACCACGTGGACTCCCTGGCTCTCGAGGGCCCGTGCCCAGCCGATGTTGTTCTCTTCGTCGAACCGCGCCTTGAGCTCTATCAGGGCTGCGACCGCTTTCCCGTTCTCCCGGGCCTCCATGAGCGCATTGACGATCGGTGAGTTCGGCCCAACCCGGTACAGGGTGATCTTGATCGCCAGGACGTCGGGGTCATGGGCGGCCTGCCGGAGGAAGTTCACCACCGGAGAGAAACTCTCGTACGGGTGGTAGAGAAGGATATCGTGCCGCCGGATGGCGGAGAATATGTCCTTTCCCTCGACCAGGTCGGCAGGGAAGGATGGAGCAAACGGCGTGTCCTTGAGATCGGGCCGGTCGAGCGAGAGGAGCTGCATGAGGTCGGCCATGCCGATCGGGTGGCCGACCCGGTACAGCATGAAAGCCGGCACGCCCAGTTTGTTCTCAAGCATGTTGCAGATGGGATCGGGCATCGAGCAGTCAACCTCGATCCGTACCGGCCGGCCCCGCGCCCGCTGCTCCATGATCTCCTCCACGGTGGTGAGGAGATCGGAGGCCTCGTCGACCTCGATCTCGAGGTCCGCGTCCCGGGTTATCCGGAACGGGAAGGACGAGACCACTTCCATGCCGGGAAAGAGCATCGTGGCGTGGGCGGCGATGATGTCCTCGAGGTAGACGAAGTGGACATTCCGGTCGTCCCCGTGGCCCCCGCCGGAGTCGTCGGGGATCCGCACCAGCCGGGAGAAGAGGTTGCTCGGGACCTTGACCCGGGCGAAGAACTCCTTTTTGTTCGCGTCCCTCACCATGATCGCGAGGTTGAGCGAGAGGTTGGAGATGAACGGGAACGGGTGGGAGCTGTCGAAGGCGAGAGGGGTGAGGACCGGGAAGATCTCGTCGACAAAGAGCGTGTGCATCAGCTCCTTCTGCCGTGCATCGAGTTCATCGTACGGGTGGATGAAGACCTGCGCAGCCCGGAGCCGGGGGAGGATCTCCTCGTGCCAGCAGGCGTTCTGCTCTGCGAGGGCCGGGATGAGCAGCTTCTGGATAGCGTCGAGCTGCTGGGCGGGAGTCATGCCGTCCGGGGGGGCCTTGAGCACCCCTTTTGCCAGCTGGCGCTGGAGACCCGAGACCCGGATCATGAAATATTCATCGAGGTTGTTGGCAAAGATCGCGAGGAACTTGACGCGCTCGAGAAGGGGGTGTCGCTCGTCCTTCGCCTCGTCAAGGACGTGGCGGTTGAACGCCAGCCACCCGATCTCCCGGTTGGTGTAATACGCCGGATCCGTTATCACGTACTGTTCATCGCCCATGCTTTTGTCCCCTGAACCCGGAAAAGGTCACGGCGGCCCACGGGGGCCGCGAGTACTGATCATTGGGACAGGAACCATATAATCTCTGGCGTCCCCCGCAAAACCAGGGCTCTATGGGCCTCAATAGTCTCTATAGAGGACATCGGGGCCTTCAACGGATCCCGGGGTTCTTCCGGTTCGCGGCTTGTCCTGCAGCGGTGACCCTGCACATCTCTGAACACCGGGAAACCGGATACCCGAACGATACCGGGGGGAGGACGACCGCTCACCCGTTGAAGTGGTGCCCCTTGTGGATATGGTCGATATATTCCTGTTTCCGGTGCCCGCTCGCATTGACCGGCGGCCTCAGGTACCCCACTTCCGGGGTCTGGAGGGCCGGGCAGAACGGGCAGAGGGCCTCGTCCACATCGTTTGCCCGTGTGCGGACAGGGCAGTAATAGACCCCGTCGATGACCTCGACCCGGTCCCCCCCGGGGAACGGCATCCCGACCGGATGGCCGGGCACTGCCAGGACGAACATGCAGAAGCCTGCGAGGAGGAATTTCAGCCACCGCAGCCGTATCTCTTCGGAGGTTCCGGTCCTGCAGTGCTCCGCGACCATCGCCCAGTAGGCTCCGGCTTCCGCGGGGAGGGGTTCGTCCATGCGGGCAAAGTCCCCCTGCTGTTGCATGAGCCGGAGTTTCTCAAAGGTCCCGTACAGGTGGGCGGCGATGGTCTCTTCGAGGCGTTTCCGGTAACCGGGATCGTATCCCTGGATCTTTTCCGAGAAGTTCCCTTTCATCTGCCGGAGGTCCCGCGGGGAGAAGCGGAGCACGATCCCTGCAATTTCCGCGCCGAGCTCCCCCCGGGTCTGCGCAGACCGGAACAGGCCGCACGCTTCGCTGATCCCTGCCGGGGAGTCCGGCTGTCCGATATCGTTGCTTCTGCGGAATCCGAACATAACGGGATTTTTAGGATCCTCTCGTGTTGAACGAAAGGATCCTTTCTCCTTTACTCACGTTTTTGTGCTGCACGGGCTTTTATCCTTCCGGTACGGGCACCGGGTAAGGAAAGAACAGGTACGGGACCGGATGCCGCACGAACAGGACCGGATGCCGCACGAACAGGACCCGCTGGTGACCGGGGCAGCGGGCAGCCGGACCCGGTCAGGCCCCCGGTATACCCGTATGGTATCCTGTCCCACCGGCAAGGGTAGTATGCAGCACGCGGGCATGGAATTCGAGTCCGCATTCTTTTGCGATATGCCTGCTGATACAGACGGTCCGGATTTTCAAAAGATCAAGCTCCGGGTCCCACGAACTCTCCAGGAACGCCGGCGACGTCTCGGTCATCTCGATCGTGTTCACCAGCCGGGAATCGCGCTCGCAGCGGTCATAGAGCTCGGCGAGCTTTTCGTGGTCGGGCCAGCGTATGCCCTGCCTCTTCATGGAAAATACCATGGAACGGCTGATCACCCGGATCTCGGAGAGGTTGAACGTGGCAGCGATGATCAGGTCATTTTTTGAAAAAGCGGTATCGTTCACGTGGTAGTGGACGAGTACCTGCCCGTAGATGACCGGCCAGTCCTCCTCCGGTATCCCGGGCTCGTAGAAACCGGAATATTCCCGCAGCAGCACGCCGTCCGTGGACCATATCTGCGCACGCTCGCCCTCGATGAGCCGGTATTCCGCGAGCTCGTGCTCGGAGTCCAGGGTGGCAACTGGTTCCCGGCACACGAACCCGCTTTCCATGTCTGCCCGATATTCATGTCCGAATGCTTAATAGTATCTGCCGGTGCAGCCTGCCGCCTCCTTTTTCCGGGCACAGCGGAAAACCCGGGCGACGCGGGCAGCGGGAGGGACGAAAGGTGAACAGGGCCAAATGGGACCGGCGCTGCCGCTGTGCAGGGAGGCTATGCTTTAAAAAGATCAGAGGAGGCTGGCGCCCGGCCCCGGGGGTTCCCCGCCCCGGTTGTCCGGGTGGATCTCCTCCCGGCACGCGACCGCGATGATTAGGATGACAATCCCTAGTAGGAAGGACCCGAAGAACGCGAGGTCGAAACCGGCACTGAGGACCTGGACTTTCAGCTCGGCGGGCGAGGCCATGGTGACCCCCTGCCCGGCCGCGATGGAGAGGATGCCCTGGATGAAGACCAGGTTGAAGCAGGCGATGCCGAGCGTGATGGGCGCGAACCGCTCGAGGGTCGTCAGGCTCGAGACCATGCCCTGCTGAACCCGGGGGATGGAGAGCATGATCATGTTCGAGACCGGGGTCACCATCAGGCCGAGACCAAAACCGATCAGGGCGAGGCTCGCGACGATATATCCGGCCGTGGTTTCGGCATGGAGCCGGGTCATCATGAAGTACCCCGCGGTCAGCACGAGCCCGGCCGCGATGCAGAGGGCACGCGGCCCCGTCCGGTTGTACACCATACCGGCAAGGACGCCTGCACCCATCATCGCGAAGGAGAGCGAGGTGAGGATCAGCCCCGAATCCGAGGTGTCGAACTGCCGGACGTACTTCAGGTAGAAGGGGAGGAGATAGTTGATGCCGGCAAAACTGAAAAAGACGAGCGAGAGGAGGAGGTTGGTGAGCAGGAAGTTCCGGTTCCGGAAGAGGTTCAGGTCGAGGAGGGGATCGGGCAGGGCGAGCTCGCGCCGCACGAACAGGAAGAGCGAGACGACCGCGATCGCGCCGGTCATAAGGATAGCGGGCGAGGTCCAGCCGAGTACCTGTCCTTCCGAGAAGACGAAGATGAGGGAGGCGAGGCCGGTGAAGACCAGGGCCGCCCCCGCCCGGTCAAGTTCCCCGGCCCTCCTGCTCCCGACCGCCTCCGGGATGACCTTTGCCCCGAGCAGGACTGCACAGATCCCGACCGGCACATTGATGAAGAAGATCCAGTGCCACGAGAGGTCCTGCGTCAGGAACCCGCCGATCGTCGGCCCGAGGGCGGTACCGAGCGCCGCGAGCGTCATGACGATCCCCATCGCCTGCCCCTTCTTCTCCATCGGGATATAGGCCGTGATCATCGCGGGTGCTATGGCCGTGATCATCGCCCCGCCGACAGCCTGCAGGATGCGGGAGGCTATGAGCGAATAAAAACCGCCGAAGAGTTCCGGCAGGCTCCCGCACGCAAAGGACCCGATCGTGAAGATGGCAAACCCTGAAAGGAAGATCTTCCTGAACCCGATGATGTCCGCGACCTTCCCGAAGACGAGGACGCAGCCGGCCATGACGAGGAGGTACGAGGTAGCGACCCAGCTCACCGTACTCGAGGAGAGGTGGAACGCCTCGGAGATGGTCGGGAGCGCGATGTTCACGATAGTCCCGTCGAGCCCCGACATGAACGTGGCGAGGGAGATGGAGAGGACGAGGAGACCGAACGGCGGTTCGGCCGTGCTGCCGGTACGAGCCATGCTGATCTATTCCGGGCCCTTGGTGATGAGCGTTGTGAAACACATTTAAAAAAACGGTCCGGAATGAAGCCGCGGTGCAGAATTTCCCCTATCCGGCGTGTCGTCAATGGCTCCCACAGCCAGCCTCCCGGTTCACGGCGGACGAAACTCCCGGTTTTTTTTAGTAGCTCCGGGCGAAAAAGCGGACGTTCCGGCTGAAAACGGGGTTACCTTTTTTAAAGCTTCAGCGATCACTACTGCTGATCAGAACCCTGACGGCTGCCGGTTGAAGCGGGAACTATACCGTTTCACGGGCCGGAAAGACCGGGGGTGCGAAGGAGGAGGTACCATGAAACCATCGAAGAGATCGGCGAAAAAGGCGGGCCCGAAGCCCGCGAAGAAGACTCATGCCAGGACGGTGGCTGCAAAAGCGGTCGCGCGGAACGGCGGGGCCGGAG
>DASPUR010000163.1:0-3276 GCA_035622795.1 Methanoregula sp.
CAGCGAAGTGTCGCGCAGCCTGCAGCATCCGGAGGCGGCGAGAAACTACGGCTCCAGAAAGTCTACAAGCTCTTCAAATGGACTCATGAAGCCGTCAGGAAATACGGTCACGACCGCCTCGAGATCATCCTGGAGTCTTACCGGGCGATGGGGTACATTGCCAAGGAGTCCTGCGACGAGATCCGCGAGATTTCGCGGCTCATGCCGGCCAATCTCGGTGAAGAACACGAAGTCGGGCCGGATGAATTTGTTGCCGAGCTCTACTCACTGAACCGCATCCTCGCTCCCAACGACACTTCGCTCGATCGTGACATGATTGAAGTCATGATGGAACAGCGCCTCCAGGCACCGACCGGCCGTGCCGGTAAGCCGGAAGAGAAAATCGATCTTTCCGGGGTTGCCGAACGCGAAAAAAAACCGGCAGGGAACAAGGACAAAGACGAAGAGTGGATGAACCTTCCGGACAGGATCTAGGCGATGTCTTCGGACACGTTCACCACGGCAATGTTCCTGATCACCGCGGTACTTGCCGCCGGCGTCCTGATCAATGCAGTGTTCCCGGTTGTCTACCAGATGGCGGGAACGTTCAATTCTGCCACGCATGCATCTGACGTGAGGCTCCGTACGGATTTCACGATCGTTACAACCTTTGCGGGTGGAGATCCATACCGCGGGCAGATCTGGCTGAAAAATATCGGAAGCCAGCCGGTCAGTATTCCGGAGATACAAAGCTCTGATGTTTTCTTCGGCCCCGTGGGGAATTTCCACCGGCTGAACTGGGCTTCAAACCCCGCACCCGGAGCATGGATATATCAGTTGTCCGACCTCAACAACAACAACATATGGGACCCGGGCGAGACGCTTGAGATCGACGCATACCCGTCGGGTGTTGCTCCCTCATCGGGAAGTTATCTCTATTTCCAGTTCGTCCTCCCCAACGGGGTCTGGAGATCAAACCAATTTACCGGGAGCTGATTAACCGGTGGCAGTTGCGGAGATTATCGGATCGGCAATCGGGGCGATGATCCTCATCATCGTTGCATATCTTCTTGTCGGAAACGTCCTGACAACTGCCGAGGTGGTATCCAGCGCCCAGCGGGAGCTCACCCTGCAGGGTGAGATGCGGCTCCACACGGATCTTACGATTACAAACGTAAATGTCACCGGAACTGTCATCAACATGACTGTCAGCAATACCGGCAATGAAATCATTTCCGATTTCCCGCATACCAATGTTTTCCTCTATTCGGATGGAAGCCCGGGCTACCGGGTCTTTATCTATAACGAGACTGAACCCGCCACCCCGAACCCGGGTTCATGGACAAAATCCATCCTCAACGATTTCGTCCATCCCGGTGAACTGGACCCGGGCGAGACCATGTTTGTCAATGCGTATACCGACTCCACGCCGCTCCGGTTCAATGTGGTGATTTGCACGAATAACGGGGTTTATGCTTCCACGGTTGTATACTAGATTATCAGGAGATCATTGTGGCTAACATCTCGGATCTGATGGGAGGGGAGGACCGGCAGATCATCTCGACCGGCAACAGTGAGCTCGACAAGAAGATTGCCGACGGGCTCCCCCTCGAGTCCCTCACGCTCATCGAAGGCGAGAACGATACGGGAAAGAGCGTTTTGACCCAGCAGATCATCTGGGGCGCGATGAAGCAGGGGCTCTCGGTCGACCTTTTCACCACGGAGAACACCTCGAAAAGCTTCATCAAGCAGATGGAGTCGATGAGCCTGGACATTTCGGAATACTTTGCATGGGGCTACCTCAAGGTATTCCCGCTCCACGTCGTCGGCTTTGAGTGGAAAAAGGAAGAGATGGAGGGGATCCTCTCGCACCTCATAACCCATATCCAGAAGAGCAAGTCCCAGGTCTGCGTCGTCGACTCCCTCACACTTTTCACCGAGTATGCCCAGACCGACACGATCCTCACGTTCTTCACCAACTGTAAATCGCTGGTCGACCATGGCAAGACGATCCTTGTCACGCTCCATACGTACGCGTTCGAGGAGGACACGCTCGTCCGGATCCGTTCTATCTGCGACGCTCACCTGAACATGAAGAAGGCGCTCGTGGGCGACAAATACGTGATGGTGATGGAAGTCATCAAGGTCCGGGGCGCCCGGAAGACGACCGGGAACCTCGTCTCGTTCGAAGTCCACCCGGGGTACGGCATGAAGGTCATCCCGATGAGCTTTGCGAGGGTGTGATCCATGGGCACCCTTACCGTTGCCGTCAATCTCCCCTTCAAGCCCGAAGTCGTTGACTCGAATGTCGATTTCTACAATGATATCGATTCGAGCCCGCTCTACAAGATGCTGCCGGCAAACGCCAAGGAATACGTAAAGGCGAACCCCCATCTCCTTGAATACCTCCACACGTTCCCGGTCAACACCTACGGCATCCCCCTGTTCCTCTCCGAGCTGAAAAAAGACCTGCGGTCGATGAAGAGCCCGAACCTCATCTACCCGGTGAACGACACCACGTTCGTCCATATCCTCCCGGACCCGGACGATGTCCGGAACTTCTACATCCCCATCGAGCCCTCGTTCCTCCATTCCGTCAGCGCGATGCTCCCGGTCATCGAGACCAAGCTCATCGACCTCATCGACGGCCTCGAGGACGATCCCACCAGCGACAAGGAACGCGCCGACGTGATCAAGAAGATGCTTGCGACCGTGGCAGTGATACGACCCAAGGGAACGGATCTTGCCATGATGACCGGCGGCGGGGCGCAGCAGCAGGACATGAAGTCGAAGCTTACGACATTTCTCAAGACCGATTTCACCGCACAGAAGAAGATGAAAGATACCAAGAAGGTCCACCAGGTCCCCCTCACCCCTGACGGGAAAGTGATCCTGACCAATGAGGAGTACCGGGCCATCGAGTACATGCTCATCCGTGACAAGATTGACATGGGCGTCCTCAAACCGTTCCTCTCCGACGTGTATATCGAAGATATCTCATGCGACGGCGTTGGCCCCATCTTTATCGAGCACAAGATCTTCAAGGGGTTAAAATCGGTCATCGAGTTCAAGGTCTCGAGCGAGCTCGACGAGTTTGTCGTCAAAATGGCAGAGCGGATCAAGCGCCCGATCACGTACCGGAACCCTGTGGTTGATGCGACCCTGCTCGACGGCTCCCGTATCAATATCGTATACGGCACGGCAATCAGCCGGCACGGCAGCAACTTCACCATTCGTAAAGTCAACGAAGTGCCGTTGTCTATCCTCAATATCGTGGACAGCAACGGTATCGATTAC
>DASPUR010000164.1:0-9500 GCA_035622795.1 Methanoregula sp.
GCTCGAGGTCGCGGCAAAGGCCGGCGCAACTGCCCTCGTGCAGCCCGGCGGGTCCATCCGTGATAACGAAGTCATTGAGGCTGCAAACCGGCTCCATGTGGCAATGGTCTTTACGGGCGTGCGGCACTTCAGGCACTGAACAATACCCGGACCCGATACTTTTTTACACAATAAACTACAGGAAAAATCCGTTTATTCCTGTAACCGAACCATCGGGAAAAAAGGCACTCCTAATAATTCCAGCTGACCGGTTCTTCCGGAAAATTCCTTCGACCTGACGAAGGTCTGTTTTTTTTAGGAAATGCATTCAAACTGAGAAAAGTGTGTTGTGATAAATGAAGGTAAAATTATTTTACCTGGGCCTCGGCAATGGGCCCGACAATCGGAACGAGGAACTTCTCACCCTTGTATGCCTTATACATGAGGAACAGCCAGAGGAGGAACATGACAATGGCAATCAACAGCGATATCAGACTCAGAATCCCCCAGAAGCCGACACCGTAAAACCCAGCTGAGAAGACCATCATGGCGTATACCCAGCCAAGGATCCAGTATAGTATCGAGAGCGGCAGGAAAGTCAGAATTGACTGCATTGCATGGAACCTGACCGTCTTGTTGTCCTTCTCCATAACGAAGAAGATAAGACCGGTAAGCCATCCAAGAACATAACATGCTGCGGATGCAACATTCTCATCCAGACCAAAGGTTGCTTTTTCCATATGTCACCACAAGAAATTTAATAGTGGATTTTTCCACCTCCGATCATTTAAACGTTTTGAATTTTTACGGATTTTCCGATTCCGCCCGGTTCTTCTCGATTTTCTCCGGAATCGCATTGCCAGTGGATCTTTGTTACTTTTAAGCAAAGGAGTAACGGATGATACCGGTTCCGGCCCTCCGCAACCATCTGATATAACGAAAATGTACAACAAAACATAAAATCGGAGAAGGGACCGGGCTGAACAAAAACAGGAGAATTATTTTAGTACAGCACCGTTATTGGCCTGCCCGACCAGAGCAGCATACCGGGCAAGGACCCCTTTGAGCGGTTTTACTCCCGGTTTCCATTTCCGCCGCCGTTCTTCCACTATCTTTGTCTCAACAAGCAGATCGATCCGTTTCTCGAAAAGGTCGGTGCTGATCCGATCCCCTTCGCAGACAAGGGCAATAGGCCCTCCGGCCGCCGCTTCCGGTGCGACATGGCCGATACACGGTCCCCGGGTCCCTCCGGAGAACCTGCCATCGGTTATGAGCACGACCCGGTTGTAACCAAATCCCACCAGTGCAGAAGTCGGGGAAAGCATCTCCGGCATTCCCGGCCCCCCCCGGGGGCCCTCGTTCCGGATGACCAGAACATCCCCCTCATTGATTTCCCGGGCAAGAATCGCTTCCATTGCGGCCTGCTCGCTCTCAAAAACCCGTGCAGGCCCGGTATGTTTCCACATCTCTTTCTGGACAGCTGCGCATTTTACGACGGCTCCATCAGGAGCGAGGGATCCAAAGAGAATCTTGAGCCCGCCGGCCGGGTTAACAGGCGATTCGAGACACTGGATAATCGTTTCGTCCCTGACCTGTGCTTCCGCCGCAATATCCGCGATACTTTTTCCGGAAACGGTGGGACAGTCATCGAGATATTTCGCGAGCCGGTGAAGGACTCCCGGTATCCCCCCGGCACGGTACAGGGTCTGCATCGAGTGCGGCCCGGAGGGCTGCATGTAACAGATGTGGGGGATTTTATCCGCGATGTCATTGAAATCGGAGAGTGCAAGGGGGATTCCGGCTTCGGTCGCGATCGCCATAAGGTGGAGGACCGTGTTGGTGGAACCCCCCAGCGCCATATCGACCCGGATAGCGTTGCAGAGGCTCCTTTTTGTGATGATGTCCAGAGGCCGGATACTCTTCCGGACAAGCGGCAGGATCGCCTCACCGGTCTCGCGGGCAATGCGGAGTTTCGCTGCATCCACCGCGGGAATTGCAGCACATCCCGGAAGCGACATCCCCATGGATTCCGTCATGCACGCCATGGTATTTGCCGTGTAAAGGCCCTGGCAGCTCCCGCAGCCCGGCATGGCACAGCTCTCGAGTTTGCAGAGCGAGTCCTCGCTCATCGTGCCGGCGGCAACACGGCCTACTCCTTCGAAGACATCGATGAGCGATCGATCCCTTCCGCCCTGGTAGCCGGAGAGCATCGGCCCACCGGTGAGGAGAATCGTTGGAATGTTCAGCCGGGCTGCGGCCATCAGCATACCCGGCACGATCTTGTCGCAGGTCCCGATGCAGACAAGGCCGTCGAACCGGTGCGCCTCCGCCATCAGCTCGATGGAATCGGCAATATTCTCGCGGGAAGGGAGCGAGTGGCGCATGCCAACGTGACCCATCGCTATGCCGTCGCAGATCCCGATGACCCCGAACTCGAAGGGGACTCCCCCTGCAGCCGCAATTCCCTCTCTCACCTTCTCCCCGAGCTGGCGCAGGTGGACATGGCCGGGCACGATGGTATTGTACGCATTTGCAATCCCGATGAACGGGAGCGACATTTCCCGGTCGGTCACTCCCAGAGAGCGAAGGAGCGAACGGTTGGGTGCCCGCTGGTATCCGGATTTTACTTCATCGCTGCGCATACGATTCACCCTTTATCCTTGGATTATATCTGCATCCAAACGATTTCAGCGCTTGGGTATCCGGGACATCTGCCTGCCCGGTGAAAGTTTTATGAGGGACAGGCGAACTTCCGACCTGCCTCGACAAAGGCCAGGGATAGTTTCCGGGAGAAATACGCGTGGGTGTACGAACCGATTGCATTGCCGGAGACCAGCCAGTCCTTCCCTTCCGCGACTCCTTTTCCCCTTGACAGGACAAGGGCGAACCGTGCATCGCGGTCCGGCTCGACCCGGGAATAGTGGAATTCGTGGCCGCGCACGGTCAGTCCCCGAAGGAAAAGCGCGGGATCGTTCGCAGACGTTCCCGATACGTACCCCAGGGCCTGGACAGTCGGGGTCATGCGGGCTGTGGCAGGGAGAACCCCGCACATCCGGTACTGTTTCCCGTGCCCGAGCTCCCGTGCGAGATAGAGGAGCCCGCCGCATTCGGCGTACATGGGCATACCTTTTTCCGCTGCTTTCTTCAGCATACCGGTGCAGGGTGACGATTCCAGTGCAGGAAGGTGCAGTTCGGGATATCCTCCCCCGAGATAAACGGCGTCAACATCCGGCAGAGGGTCC
This sequence comes from Methanoregula sp., assembly GCA_035622795.1. Classification (GTDB taxonomy): domain Archaea; phylum Halobacteriota; class Methanomicrobia; order Methanomicrobiales; family Methanospirillaceae; genus Methanoregula. The sequence goes on from DASPUR010000164.1 coordinate 3,222, forward strand.
CTCATCGGGCTGAAGAACACGAGCTCGCCTCCGGAGAGGCGGAGCCGGTCGAGATTGTCCTGGTAATAAAAGCAAAACGCTTCGTCGAGGCCAACACCGATCCTCGAACGGGTTTTCCGCGGCGTACCTGAAGAAGGGGCGGCGCTGGTCTCGCAAATGTCACCAGCAGCCGCAATGAGCGAGGGAACGTCGCAGAATTCTTCGACAATGCTGCCAAACGCTTTCATCGTACTGGTTTCACTTCCCATCCGGAGACCAAGATGGCGGCTTTCGGTAGCCAGGTCTTCCCGTCGCGGGATCCAGCCGAAACACGGTACGCTGAGAGAGGATGCTATCATCTCACGGTGGCGTTGGCTCCCTACCCGGTTGAATATGACCCCTGCCAGCCGGAGAGCGGGATCGAAATTCCGGAAACCCTGTATCTGCGCATGCACGCTTCGCGACATCCCCTTCGCATCGATGACAAGAATTACCGGGGCTTCGAGAATTTTTGCGATGTGGGCCGTGCTTGCAAAGTCGGTCCCGTCAACGCCGTCAAACAGGCCCATGACCCCTTCGATGACCGAGATACCCGCCCCTTCCGACGCGCGGTAAAAGGTTTCCCTGACCCCTTTGTCCCCCATCAGGTATGGATCGAGGTTCCTGGACGGCCTTCCGGTTATGACGCTGTGGTGGGAAGGATCGATGAAATCCGGGCCCGCCTTGAACCCCTGTACCGGTATACCACGGGCGGCCAGGGCCGCCATTATCCCGCTTGCCACGGTCGTTTTCCCGCAGCCGCTGTGCGTCCCTGCTACGACAATCCGCGGGTATTTTTTCATCGTTTTTTTCAAAGGAATCGTCACCCGACCCTGGTTAAGTCTTCCGGTAAAGCCTTCGAATCGCACAGGTTACCGGTGCCCGAGCATCTTCATGAGCCCGGTAAATTCTTCCACCGAGTACTGGCCTTCCGCGGTTGGCGAACCAAGGTGACAATAGACCAGTTCGGACCCGAAGAGGGCGAGGACTGCGCGGGCGTACCGGAACTGCCCCCCAATGACACCGGTGCAGACCGGCATCTTCACCGCATGGGTGAAGGAGATGAGCTCTATGATATCTTCATCGGTACGGGGAGTGGCAATGATCTTGACAATGTCGCCGTACGCGCGGAGTTCGCGTTCAAGCCCGAAGAGACCGGAGAGCGGGGGCATTGCAGGGGTGTGGAACGAGGCGATGATCGTCTTTCCCGCATCGTGGATTTCCGGTGCGTGAACGGAAAATCTCTGCTCAATATCGACTGCGTCCATGAACGGGAGAAGCGGTCGCAGTCTTCCGATCCATTCATCGGCGTTCCCGAAGTACCTCCCCCCTTCCTGCGCAGACCTGAGCGTGCCGATGATCGGAAGCCGGGTCGTCTCACGGCACACGGCAAGCAGGCCGGCAGCGTCCCCGTCAATCAGGTCCAGCCGGAGTTCGATCATATCCGCGCCCTGGGCCTCAGCTTCTGCAGCAAGGCGGGGGTCGGTTAGCGCAGCGACGATCTTCATTACATCATCCATTGGCGCCCGGAATAAAAAGAGAATTCTGCCGGCGGATCCGGAACAATCCTCAAGTATCACAGGTTGTCAGGCAAAATATATTTTAGTTAATGCAAGTAAAGTTGATCCTGTAGTATGCATATCATGGAAGGCTTTCTGCCATGGCAATGGTGCATCTTCTGGTATCTCGTATCAGCACCATTCATCATTTACGGAGTTTACCTTCTGAACCGGAGGATCAGGGAAAACCGTGAAACGCTCTCGCTTCTCGCGGTTTCCGGGGCTTTTATTTTCCTCCTCTCCTCGCTGAAAATGCCGTCACCGGTCGCAGGGAGTTGTTCCCATCCAACCGGTACCGGGCTCTCGACCGTCCTGTTTGGCCCGATCACCACGTGCGTTCTCAGCCTTATCGTGCTCGTGTTCCAGGCACTTTTCCTTGCCCATGGCGGGATCACCACACTGGGCGCCAATGTCTTTTCGATGGGGATTGCCGGACCGCTCCTCGGATATGCCGTATACCGGCTGGGAAGAGCAGTGAACCTGAACCCGTTTGCCAACATATTCCTCGTCACTGCGATTGCGGACCTCTTTACCTATGTAGTCACAGCAGTCGAGCTCGCTGCCGCGTTTCCGGCAACACAAGGTGGATTCCTGGTCTCCTTCGAGACATTTTTTGCGATTTACGCTGTTACCCAGGTCCCTCTCGCGATCCTAGAAGGTGCGCTCATCGCCCTGGTTTTCAAGTACATAGTCCAGAGCAGGTCAGATATTCTGGTGAAACTTAAGGTGCTCACACCGGTCCAGGTGACAAAGATCATGGAGAGTTTCGCATGAACTTTGGGATCCTCTCGAAGTACAGGCTTGAGATCCTGTTCGTAGCCGTTGTGGTGGTGTTTGTGACGGTCTTCCTGATCCAGAATGTGAACATCCAGGCAGCAGCAAAACCCGGGCAGGAGACATGGCAGGGATCGGATGACATGGGCAGCGCGGCGATCGAGGCCACCGGATATCACCCGTGGATATCCCCCCTCTGGACGCCTCCCAGCACGGAAGTAGAGTCCCTGCTCTTCAGTATCCAGACAGGGATTGGCGCGCTGGTGATCGGATATTTCTTCGGGTATTACCGAGGACGGCGGGACCGTCAGAATACCCCATGACCAGAGATTACACAAGGCCGGGGGCGCCCCGTGAAAGGTACCTGCGATGAGTTTCATGGAAGAGAACCTGGATTATTATGCACAGGCTAACGCTTTACGGGAGGTAAACAGCTGGGTCAAAATCATCCTCGGCATGGGGGCTATATTCATCTGTATCGCCTCCCCGGGCCCGCTTGCACCCCTTTTTATCCTTGTCACCCTCTCGGTTATCACGCTCCTGTTTGCAAAAATACCGGTGCGGGTTTATCTCGAACTCCTCCATATTCCGCTGATATTTGCAATCTTCTCCGTTATCGTTATCCTGTTTCTGAACGGGAGCGGAGATACCCTCCTTTCGTTCACGATCGCAGGCGTCCCGCTGACCGTCACAACGGGATCGGCAAACCTGGCATCCCTTGTCCTTGTCCGGACGTTCGGGGGAATGTGCGGCCTCTTCTTCATCGCCCTGACTACCCCCATGATCGAGGTTTTCTCCGTGATGCACGCACTGCGGGTCCCACCGGTCGTGGTCGACCTCTCCATGCTGATCTATCATTTCATCTTCGTCTTTATCGCCCAGGCAATTGCAATCCATAATGCCCAGACCATACGCCAGGGATATACTTCTTTCCGGCGGTCGCTCAATTCAACAGCCATGCTGGGCGCCATGCTCTTCATCCGGGCATGGAAAGAAGCCGAAGACCTGGTCATCGCAATGGACTCGCGCTGCTTCGATGGCAAACTCGAGCTGCCGGGCCTGCAGAGCCCGCCGAAACCGGCGGCGATCGCATCAACAGCCGGGTACCTGGGCCTCTGTATCGCCGTTGCGGTCATGACCAGCACGATTGTTCCTTTCCGGTGAACCATGACCAACCTGCTTGAATTCGAATCCGTCCGCTATGCCTATCCGAATTGCCGGGAATCGCTTTCCGGGATCTCTTTTTCGATACGAAAGGGCTCGAAGGTAGCACTGGTCGGCCCCAATGGTGCAGGCAAGACCACTCTCCTCCTGATGTGTAACGGGGTCCTTGAACCTTCGAAGGGCCGGGTACTCTTCAACGGCGCACCGCTCCAGTACTCCAGCCGTTCCCTGCGCGAAGTCCGTAAGAAAGTAGGGCTGGTTTTCCAGAACTCAGATACCCAGCTCTTCGCGCCTTCGGTTTACCAGGACGTCGCATTCGGCCCCCTCAACCTGGGCATGACACCGGAAGAAATCCGGAAAACCGTCGCACGATCACTGGCTGCCGTTGGCCTTTCCGGTTATGAGAAACGCCCGCCCCACCAGTTGAGCGGGGGTGAGAAAAAACGGGCAGCTATCGCCGGGACGCTTGCGATGGAACCGGAGGTACTGGTCTTCGATGAGCCAACCAGCTCGCTCGATCCGGCCGGGGCAGCCGATCTCATGGAGCTCCTCGATGAGCTCAATTCACGGGGGACGACTATCATAATTTCGACCCACGACGTAGAACTTGCATACCTCTGGGCAGACCAGATCGTGCTCATGAACAAGGGAACCGTGCTGCATACGGGCACTCCCGAAGAGGTCTTCACAGACCCCGCGCTTATCAGCTCGTCGAACCTTCGGATGCCGGCGGTACTCGAGGTCTATTCGGAGCTTGTCTCAAGGCATATGATCGCGAAGACGCAGTCTCCAAAGTCAGTCCTCCAGCTGGTCAGCTCCCTTGAACAGAGCCCCGGCATGCCCCGTCCGGAGCGGGTAACCGGGGTTATCACGGTCTGCGACGCTGACTCAACAGATGCACATGAAATCGTCTCGTGGATCACCAGCCACCCGGGATACCGTTGCGGGGCAATGGGCACCCGGGCCAAGGACCTGGCCGAGCGCGAATCGATCCGGCTCGATTTTACGTATGGCGTCATCGACAAGGGGATCCTCCGCGCACTGGTCGGGGAAAACTCCATCCTCCTGACACCGGCATCCATGGTGCCGCATGTTTTCCGGCGGGTTGAAGGCTACTGCAGGGAGAGCGGGAATGTAATTGCGGTGAACCTGATGGAATCAGCCCGCCCTCTTGTCGGGGATCATCCGGGAGTCGGAAAAATAGAGCCGGACGATAACGTCAGTTGCGGATGATATTTCCCGAGGGGCCCGGGCGGCATCCTCGGCGGTCCGGGTTCTCTGAACGACGGGTCACCCCGGAACGGGCACGGTAAAGCTCCCCGGAAAAGATACCTGTTTATCGCAGCGACGCCATACGTGAAATAGATCCCGTGGCACCCTCACCTTTCCGGCGCCTGGAGCACCCTGGCAGTGCAGTCTTCCGTTTTCTCATTCTAGCGGTTGCCCTGCCCCTTGTTCCGGGTTTCCTTTTCTTCCCGGCCCTCCTGCCGGAAATCCTCACGTTTATGGGAGCCACGTTTGTCCTCGAATACGGCGCTGCCGCAGTCGGCATCGGCCTCGGGCTGCCGGCAGCATATGTTCTTTTCGTGCTCTCCTGTTTTGGCGTTGGGATAAGCCTCCTCCTCTTCGACCTTCTTGGGGCGCTGGGCAACCTGTCGTCCCGGATCAGGTCGTTTTTGGAAAAGTCCGGCGAACAGGCCGGGCGATCACGCTTCTTCTCGCGGTACGGCATTTACGGGCTCGTCCCCTGCGTCATAATCATCAGCATCTACGTCTGCCCTCCTGCGGCCTGGGTTTTCGGCTGGGACAGGTCCCGATCGCTCGCCCTGATCCTCGGGGGGTTTCTCTCGGCAGCCGTAGTCACTACTCTTGCGTGCCTGGGGATCTTCCACATTTTCTTTCCGTTACGGTGACCCATGATCCCGCTCACGTCTCCCGGATCGATAAAACGCATTCCGGAACTCCTTGCGCCCGCCGGCTCTCCGGCAGCATTCCGGGCAGCCGTCGCAGCAGGCGCAGATGCGGTGTACCTGAGTGGTAAGAAATTCGGGGCACGGAAGTTTGCGGAGAACTTTGATGAGCACGAACTGAAAGATGCCGTGGCTGCTGCACATTCCCGGGGCGTCCGGGTGTACGTGACGGTGAACACCCTCATCCACGACCGCGAGCTCGCCGGGGTATCTGAGTACCTTATACGGCTTTACTCATGGGGAGTCGATGCAGTCCTTATCCAGGATACCGGTCTTGCAGCAATCGCCCGGCGTATCGTTCCGGATCTGCCCCTCCATGCATCTACCCAGATGACCATCCACACTGCAGCGGGTGTCCGCTGGGCAGCCGAGCAGGGCTTCTCCCGGGTCGTCCTTGCCCGCGAACTCACGCTCGGACAGGTCCGGCAGATTTCTGAAAGGACCGCAGATACCGGAGCCGGTCTTGAGATCTTTGCACACGGCGCACTCTGTTATGCATATTCCGGGCAGTGCCTCCTCTCATCCTATATCGGCGGGAGGAGCGGGAACCGCGGGATGTGCGCCCAGCCCTGCCGCAGAGAGTATGTGCTGGTGACCGGGAAAACGGATGAGTTCGGCCGGCCCGTCCGGGCCGGGCAGCGTCCCCTTTCCTGCCGTTACCTCCTCTCACCGCGCGATCTCTGCACGTACGAGCGCCTCGCCGAGATTGTCAACTCGCCTGTGGCCTCCCTCAAAATAGAGGGACGCATGAAATCGCCGGGGTATGTCGCAACTATCGTCTCGATATACCGGAG